>JAXJJE010000211.1:0-6171 GCA_036298405.1 Acutalibacteraceae bacterium | reverse complement strand
AACTTATAGCGTTACGCTGTAAAGCCACCAGAGTGGAACTCTGCCCGACAAACTACAATTTATCTTATGATTAAATTCAATTACAAAAACCACAGGTTAGCGAATTTGCTAAGCCTGTGGTTTTTCTTATCTGTTTATTTCTTATTCTTTTTTGTTTCGTACACAAAAACAACGTTTTCTACAGTTGTACTCCATGCACCAGAAACCTCGCCAATGCTGTTAAGCACTCTGCCAAGCTCCTTGTTAGGCATAGCCACATAGGTATCTTCATTACACTTGTTCTGACCATAGATTACTACGTCATCAACAAGCTTGTTACCATAAATATCAACATGGCTTATTACAACCTTTGAGTTAAAGTAAACCTTCTGATCCTTAACCCAAACCTCACCCGAAACCTTATAGCCTGGGTGATTAGCACCTGGATCCTGTGCAAAAATACCGTCGCTGAACATTACCTGAGCCTCGTCTATATCAAGGTCACCAAAGCTCCACCAGCCGTTGTTGTTTTCTACGGTCATTTCAGTACCTGGCCACTGCTCGCTGAGTGGTCTTGCAGAGCCACCTCTTTCGTCATATACATAAACATGAGGTGCCATCCAGCTGTTTACATTATAATAATGTACTCTTAGTGGAAAAAGCTCAACCGGCTTATATATATAAGTTACTGTTGTATCCTCTTTTATTACACCTAAAGCCTGTGGCAGCTTGTCGGTGTCAAGCTCGTAGCCCTGTACAGATGTATGCTTTACTGCGTACTTGTCACCCTTTTTAAGCTTTCTGCTTGATGTTGGCATAATAGGTGTACCGTCATCAGTAATCTGTCGGGTAGAAAGCACAAAGGTTTCTCTTTCGTCTTTTTTGTAATAGAAGCATATCTCTATATCCTTATCCCCTACTATACCACTAAGCTCACCATCGTGGCCCATAAGTGTGTAGTCAAACAGCATACTGTTATATGGATAAGCACGGTAGGTTGTACCCTTGATATAGTGAGAAGAAACCTCTTTGATAACCTTATCATGGTCTTTATCTATATGCTTTATAACAACTGTACGGTAGCTCTTATCTACCTTCTTCAATCTGTCAAAGGTGCTGTCGTCAACCAATACCAACGCACTTCTTGGTGGTACATTTATTACATTGCCGTTAATAGTACCCAGACGCTCTACACCTGCTCTGTCGCTGTTTACTACTACAGCCCACTTGTCAGGTGTTACATCACCGTTAACTCTCAGCTCTAAAGCCTTTGGTACAGGTGCGTTATTTACAAGCACAGCAACTGTGCCCCATTCTTTGTGAGCGTTTTCTGTCGTATTTCTTATTGTATAGGCTATTGCACTACCATTTTCTACAAAGTAGGTATTAGCAGCTGCAGACTCATCACCGGCTCTGAATGGTGAATATGACATTCTTAGCTCGGTTAAGCCCTTATAATACTTAACAAGATTGTCGTACTTCTGTACTCGTGTCCAATCAATCTTATTTACGCTGTCTGGTGATCTGTAGCTGTTGTGGTCACCATACTTTGTTCTGGCAAATTCTTCACCAGCAAGATAGAATGGTACACCCTGTGATGTAAGCACAATAACAGCAGAAAGCTTATTCTGTGCCAATAAAATATGGTTAAGACCGTTATAGTCATTACTACCATTTGATTTTAAAATTTTATCCCATAGTGTCAAATTATCGTGTGCAGAGTTGTAAGTGATACACTGCATAGGCTGTCTTGCCCATCTGCCAAAAATATCACTTGCACCACCAAGCATACCAGACTTAATATCGTTATTAATGTGAGTAGCACCCTGAATATAGCCAATAGACTCATCGTCTGTGTTACCCTTTAGTGAGTTTCTTATCTTATCGCTGAACATACCAACTCTTGGGCTTACCTTGTATGCATTTGCACTTACACAAGCGTAATCACCGTGAATACCGTTACCCATCCAGTCAGCCATCCAAGGCTCACCGTACATTAAAATTCTTGGGTCGATTTCGTCAAGAGCTTCTCTGATTTTATTCATTGTGTCAACATCATGACAGCCCATAAGGTCAAATCTAAAGCCGTCTATATGGTATTCATTAGCCCAATAGGTAATGGAATCTATCATATATTTTCTGAACATCGCCTTGTCAGAAGCAGTAACATTACCACAGCCACTGCCGTTAAAGTATTCATACTTAGAATACATTCTGAAGTAATAGCCAGGTACAGTTTTCTCAAAGCAGCTATCACCTGCTGAATAAACATGGTTATACACCACATCCATAATTACACCAATTCCTCTGTCGTGCAACGCCTGTACCATTTGCTTGAATTCATTTATTCTTACATCGCCCTGTGCTGCATTTGTAGCATAAGAGCCTTCTGGCACATTAAAGTTAACAGGGTCATAGCCCCAGTTGTACTGAGATGTCTGCATAGCCTCATCTACTGAACCAAAATCGAACACAGGATTTAGATGTACATAATTAACACCCTGCTCTACAAGGTACTCTACGCAAGAAGAAACATTCTTTCTTCTGTTTACCTTTGTGCCACGCTGAGTAAACGCCAGATATTTACCTCTGTTTTCACGGTTAACACCTGATGTTTTACTGATTGAGAAATCACGCACGTGAACCTCCCAGATTACTGCGTCTGTAGGCTTATCTACAAGCACATGGTGGTCATCCTCCCACCCCTCTGGGTTTGTGGCCTCTAGGTCTACAACCATAGAACGGTTACCATTTACACCTACAGCCTTAGAGTAAACATCCTGTGTTTCTCTTTCTACACCATCAACAACTACTGTATATGTGTAATAAACACCCTTTAAATCACTTGAAACAGCTATACTCCAAACACCGTTGCTTGGGTTCTTTTTCATATATGTTGATAAGAATTTACAAGCTCCGTGCTCAACATCAGAGCCTGTTTTATATAAATTCAGTGAAACACTGCTTGCACTTGGTGCCCAAACCTTAAAAACAGTTTGCTCCTTTGTATAGCTCGCACCTAAATCATCACCATTATATAATGGATAGGCTTCTTTTGCGTTATAATAGTCACCTACCGAATGATAATTTTCTTGCAGAAATTTACCGTCTGCATTTGCAGATAATTTTGTCATAAATACGAGATTATACTAAAAATTATAACCTCTTCCCCCTCTTTCTGTTTTAAAGAATTGCATTGTATTCAATTACAATTGTACCAAAAACCTTCTTTAAAATACCATCCTAAAAACCTGCTCAAACTACAGGTATAACAATCAATCTTTTTTTGCCGACGAGAAAAGCTTAGAGAAAAATGCAAAAAGCTCTAGTCTTACAATCTCTACAAAGCTACAGGCAATAAATACTATTAAACAAACAATTATGGCAAGTGGTACATAAATAAGTGTATCATACAACGCCTTGTCACTGAAATCAAATATATTCCACAGCCAAGTACGCACATAAGCGTGTTCGTGTATTGCGTATATTCCTAAAGTGGTACCAGCTATTAAATTTACTGGCTTTGAACTGAATTTAAAATCTCTGAAAAATAGAATTAAGCACGCTGCTTCAATTACAACAAGTGGGTTATTAAACATACCAAACACCTTGTTATACTCCTCAAAAGCATGGGCTAAGCCTACATCTGTTATACATAGCAACGCAAACAAAACAAGATATTTAAACTTAAGATTATGCTTTTTATCAGGATTTTCTTTTGACGGAACAAACAATCTTAAATATCCACCTATAAAGTAGCAAAGCAAAAATCCTCCTACGCTTTTACCGTAGTATGGGTCTACTATTTTATTTATCTGGAATACCTTGTTCAGTCCCTCAATAGAAGCCACTGTAGACCACACGCTCATTACAAAGAAAACTATACCTATAAGGTATAGATATTGCTTTTTAGTTAGCGTTGTCAACATTCTGTTAATAAAAGGACTTAACAGTAATATTATGATGTAGTTACTTAAGAAATACCATGTTTTTGATGTTAATGGGAATATTGCTTTAGCAACTGACACTGCTGTGACTTTATCGGGATTTAATATAAAATACGTCACCGATATTGCCAACGAGTAAAAAATCATAGCACCATAGGTAGTTGCAGCTCGTTTTATAGTTTTCTTTATATCGAACTTTGCAGTTATCATAAAATAACCCGATATCATTATAAACAGGTCTACTGGTGCTCTGCAAAAGCCCCATACAAAGGTTACTAAAAATCCATCTAAATCGCCTGCAGCCAAAGATGCCGAATGCATATTGCCATATAAATACAGATGAAGGTATATTATCTGTATCATAGCAATTATTCTAAGCAATTCTATGCCTGATTGACGCTCTTTTTTTGCCATATTATCGCCTCCATACATAAAGAACATTATATCATAAATAGTAAAAATACACAAATCACGTGATACTAAATTTTGCACAATTTCTCAAACAGCTTTAACAGCACATTGTACAAATTTTCATCAAATAAAATCTAATCAGCTAGTATAAATAGCTATGATTTGTTTATCAACTTTTTACCTTTCTTATTAAAACAAACAAAATAAAAGCAATAAGATTTACAATTACAATACTTGCACCTGTAGGAGTGCTATACAAGAACGAAATAGCCATACCTACAAAAAAGCACACAACTGACAGCACCGACGCTGTAATTACAACCGATTTAAAATTTTTACACAGCTGCATTGCAGTAAGTGACGGAAAAATAATTAGGCTTGAAATAAGCAAAGTACCCATAATTCGCATACCAAGTACAACTGTAAGTGCAGTTAGCACAGCTATAATAATATTATACAGCTCTACCCTTGTGCCCGTTGCCTTAGAGAATTTCTCATCAAAGGTAACTGCAAAAATTCTATTATAGAAAATTATGTACACCACTATAACTACAGCCGAAAGCAAAACACTTAATACTGCGTCAAAGTCAGAGGTAGCAACAATACTGCCAAACAGATAATTACTTATATCTGTATTCATTCCATTCTGCATTGTAGCAACTGTAACACCAATAGCAAGTGCACTGCTTGAGATAATAGCAATTGCAGAATCTCCGTTTACTTTACTATTTTCGCTTAATCTTAACAGCAAAAAGGCGGCAAGCACAACTATAGGAATAGCCACAGGCAAAGGTGCCCAGTTAAAAGCAGACGCAACTGCCAACGCACCAAATCCCACGTGAGAAAGTCCATCACCAATCATTGAATATCTTTTTAGCACCAGACTTACACCAAGCAATGCTGCACATAACGCTACAGGAATACCCACAACAAGTGCACGCACCATAAACTCGTAATTAAACATTGAAAGCAAAGACATTATACTGCACCTCCATTACTACTATCAGAATGTAAATGCTTTTTAAGATGACTCTCACACTCGTCACAATGGCAATTATGGTATAAAAATCTGCTACCAAGCTCGCTATGCTTATACTCTTCGGTAGTGCCAAAGAACATATCACCATTTACACACAAATGCAGAATATGTGTAGCATCAGCCACTGCACTTACAATATCGTGCGAAACCATAACAACTGTTATTTTATCCTTTTTATTCAAATCCTTTATAATCGAATACATCTGTGCCATTGCCAATGGGTCAAGGCCCACAACAGGCTCGTCCAATAAAATCAGCTTACCTGTGGCACACAACGCTCTTGCCAACAGCACTCGCTGTTGCTGACCACCCGATAGCTCTCGGTAGCACTTCTTCTTCAAATTAGGAATACCAAGCTTTACAAGATTTTTTTCTGCTATTTCCTTATCATTCTTATTATAAAAACCAGCAAGCTTCTTTTTATTCAGTCTGCCCGACAACACTACCTCCCATACAGAAGCCGGAAAATCCTTTTGGACAAGCGTTTGCTGTGGCAGATATCCTATTTCCTGTTGCTTTAAGCCGTCACCAAAAACAAATTGACCATAATTTGGTATATGCAAGCCTAAAATACCCTTTACAAGCGTACTTTTGCCCGAACCATTTTCTCCGACTATACACAGATAGTCACCTGCATTTATTTTAAAGCTTAAATCCTTAAGCACAATATTTCCGTCATAGCTCATTGTTACACTATCACAATTAAGTATAGACATAGATATACACCCTTTCTTTTTCAAATTGTAGTTTGGCAGGGGCTTTGCCCCTGAGCAATCAATTCCTACGGAATTGGTT
>JAXJJE010000210.1:0-5699 GCA_036298405.1 Acutalibacteraceae bacterium | reverse complement strand
TCAGGCTTTTTATAAATAACAATCAGGAAAAAAGAATATTTTCTGTTAAGCTGAATACAGAGAATATTGACAATATTGCAGATGTAGGTGTTATTTTAGATGACGAGCTTACTGTAAGAGTGGTAATTGGTGAAAAAACTAAATATATATCAACCGAAAAAATACAGTTGGTGTAAAGATAGCTATTGGAAGTATGTTGTAAAAAGGTATGTGCTATGATATAATTTTAGGTATATTAAACTATGCCTGTTTTAGTGGTTATGCATATAGCTGATTACTGAAAAATGGTAGAATGGGAGGAAATTTTAATGGGACTTAGAGATATTTTCGGTAAGAAAAAATCAGCAGAAGAGCTGGAAGCAGAAAAGAAGCTAAGCAACAGCGAGGCTCAAAAAAAGGTGTCTGGTACCAGAAGCAGATTAGAGCAGTTGAAAACAACTATGAAATCAATAAATTTTGAGGTTCTAAGCAAAACAGTACCAGAGGATAGAATTTCTACAGCAGATTTTGCAAGATATAGAAGAAATTTTGATATTATGTTGGGCAGACTTGAAAAGGAGTCTGTTATAGAGCTTACAAAAATCGACACCAGCGAGGTTGACGATGTAATGCTATATTTGGTAGAACACTTTGACAAGGCGTTAAAAACAGGTAATAAAGAAACAGCCGACAGATTTATCGACGGTTTACGCTATGGTGTGGTAAACGGACACGCAGAAATAAAAATAAGCGATATGGACCACGCAGAAGAAATTATGCAAAAACGATTAAATCGTCTGGAGCAGTATAAAACTATCGGTAAGCTTTCTATGCACGTTGATACGCTTGAAAAGGATATAAAGCTTAAAAACAAAACCTACGAGGAGCACAAGCATAATTATGAGGTTTTGCTTGAAGAGCTTGAAAAGGAAATGGCAATGAAGCCAATGGTAGTTGAAAAAATCCAACGCCTTGGCGAGAGCAATATAAACGCAAGCGACCCAGAAGCCTTTATGATTGTTTCTAAAATGGGTCGTGTTTCCAATCTTTATAAAACACTTAAAGAGCTACAGCAGAATATTTCTATTCTGGGTAACGATATTAATGCATCTCACGACGCTATCACACAGGCAACTACATCACTTACAGACAGCGATAGCTTGGTAGATGATTTAACTGTAGAGGCTCTTAAAAAGTATAATGATGAACATATTGGCCGTGTAAGAAAAATTGAAGAAGAGAGCAGACGTCTTGACGAGCTTAGCCAGAGATTGTTCGAGTCTATGGACCAGATTTTCTCTGACCCTAAGGTTATCGACAGTATGATAGGCAAAAGACTTGCATTTGACCAGATGATGTACGAGCGAGAGCTGAAGGAGCAGGAGCGTGAGGCTGGTATGAAGATTCTACAGGAAAGAGAACAGCAGAAGCTTGAACAGGAGCAAGAGCAGGAGCAACAGCTTTTGATAAACGAATAATTATTGCTTATACAACCGTAAAGGAGAGTGTGTTTTTATGAATATACCTTTTTTTAAGAAAGAAAGTAAAGAAACTAAGGAAGAAAAGGAACTGAAAAAATCTCGTAAAGAGCTTGCTAAGGATAGAGAGTTTGACGATAAGGTGTTTGAGGTTGGTGTGCGTTTAAGAGGCTTAAAGCGTAAGTATAACGTTATTATTGACCGTGAAAAAAGAGCCATTCAGCACAAGCGTGAATTAGGCAAGGACGACAGCAAGTCTGTGTCAATCCTAAAAAATGCTTACTACTCAATTTATTTGATAGAAGAAGCACAGGAGCGTTTGGTTGAAATTTCAAACCACCGTGAGCTGTGCAAAACTATGAACGATATGAGTGCAAGCTTTAAGCTGATGAATAGTATATCTGTTAAGTCAGATAAGGTTAAGGATTTCTTGCTGAAATATAGAGTAAGCAGAATGAACGATTTATCAGAAAACGAAAAAGAAAGACTGACAAAGCAATATTTAGACCCTATTGACGAGCTTGTTGGTGACGATGTTGTTGAGAATCTTATACAGGGTAAGAGAGTTGAGGAGTGTATGAGAGGTCAGGACGGCATTAAGATGACATTGGACGAAGCACAGGAGGTTGCAGCTGTTGTATACGACGAAAATAGCCTTGCCTTTGACGAAGAGCTAAGTATGGACGATATCGACGATGTTTGCAACGAATGGGCAGAAAGTATGATGGATTAATGTTTAACAGGAATAAAAATAACCCCCAAGTAAGTCAGGAGCAAATTGCACAATGCCATACAAACTTTATAGCCTTGCGTAGAAAATGCAGTGTTATGTTGGAAAAAGAGGTTAGCAGAGCACGATATCTTGCAGAAAATAACAGACGAAGCAAGGAGTGCGAGCAAAGAATAAAAATGCTTTATTATCTTATTGGCTTGATTGATGATGGTGTAGACAGACTTACTCAGATAAATAGCGTAAACGAGCTTAACAGTACAATCAGCGAACTGGATACAGCCTTTAAGCAGTTAAACAGATTAACTGCAAATGAAAAAACAACTGTAAAATCAATACCAAGGGTTAAAAATCCAAAGGTACCAGCTAGCCCTGTTATGCAACGTAACGCAACCGAATATAATGAGAAAAACGCTTTAAAGAGTGAGAGTCTGCAATCTGCACAACAGACAAAGGTTGAAGAAAAACCGATAGCTGTTAACGAAGAGCTTGCAGAGATTAATATGTATTTAGAGGGGTATTTTGAGGATTAAAAGGAGGAAGAAATTTGAAAAGTGATTACTTAGATAAAATGGGTGAAAAAGAAAACCTTTGCCGAGATTATATGGAAAAAGCTGATGCTGTATACGAATTTAACGAGTTTCAGCCATCTAAAGAGGAATGTCTGTATTTGCAAAAGGCTGCAATGCTACATTCTGAAATGGCACAGATGAGCATAGGCGAGGAGCAACGCTATCACCAAAGAAAGGTACACGAGCTTAACCAGAGAATTAAGAATATAGTTCGTGTTATAGATCCTGAGCGTTATAAACAGCTTCAAGAGAATGCAGCCAATAGAGCTGCCGAAAAAGCTAATAAAGCAAATGCAGAAAAGTACGAAAACACAAACAAAACAGGTGCAACAGGTGCTGGCTCTTCATCAAAGGATGATAATAAGAAAGACCCATTGGCTGATGCAGTTGAAAAATGGTTTAAAGAAGCACCAAAGCATTCCTTTGAAGATGTGTCTGGTATGGTTGAGCTTAAAGAGCGACTAAAGGAATGTATATCCGACTCTCGCTTAAACTCGCTAAGAGAATATTTAGAGATTAAAAAGCTACATTCATACTTCTTTATTGGCCCACCAGGCTGTGGTAAAACATATATTATCGAAGCCTTTGCACACGAGCTTATGGATAACGATTACAAGTTTATGTCACTTGTAGGCTCGGATATTTTAAGTCGTTTTGTTGGTGAGGCTGAAAAGATTATAACAAGATTCTTTGACGAGGCTGTGAAAAATGCTCCTTGTATTTTGTTTATAGATGAGGTTGATGGTGTTTGTAAGAACAGATCACAGCCACATTTACCAGAATATGCAGCGTCAATTACAACTGCGTTTCTAACAGGCTATAATAAAATAAATAATTCAGATGCACCTATTATTTTTCTTGGTGCAACCAACTACCCAAGTCAGGTTGATAACGCTATGCTTGACAGAGTTGAGATAATTCGAGTGCCATTCCCAGATAAAGAGGCTAGAATGTATTCATTTGAAAGCCAGCTAAAGGAAATGATAGCACTTGAAGAAGGCTTTACCTTTGATGATATGGCACAGGCAACCGATATGTATAACTATCGTGATATACAGCGTTTAGTATCCAGAATTAAAAATATGATAATGAAGGATGTTATGGCTATATATAAAGACGAAAACAAGGCTCTTGAAGCAATCAAATCACAAGAGTATAAGCTGAAAAAAGCAATGTTTGACGAAGCACAAAGCAACTGCTTGCCAACTCCTAAGGATGATATTATCAAGGAGCTTGACGAGTGGGAGGATAAGTTCATAAAAACAATCAGTGAATAATTTGTGGTGATATGTATGCAAGATTGGAGAAATAAATACAGCAAAAAATCCCCTGAAATCGGGCTTGACGAGTTGATGGGCTGTACATATTGCAAAACAGTTTTCAAGGCTTGTATCCCTGACGAACAGTTGGATACAATCTTTTCAGTAAAAACATCATATAATTTCCTATTGTGTGGTGGTGCTGGTAACGGCAAAAGAACGCTAGCCAGTGCTTTTGCGAAGGAAATGATTGATTGTGGGTATTCTTATGCCAGAATAAAGGCTGATTATCTTATAGGCACAAATGATGACGAAACCTGCGAAAATATAACGTCGTTTTTTGATACTATAATTGACGAAGCACAAACCAAGGGTGCCAAGGGGTGCTTTGTGTTTCTTGAGGATATCAGCAATCTGGTTTTATCAAAACCAGCGTGTGCTACGCTGAACTACAGACTAGAGCTGATTAATGGTGACGAGGCTATAAGCACTATAGTTGTAGCAACAGCCGAAGATGTGCTAGAGCTTCCTTCTGTTTTAAAAAGCACAATGTTTGTGTGTATGGCAAACCTGCCGGATAAAGAGGACAGAGAGGATTATTTAAAAAGTAGACTGGATGCAAATATTTATATTGAGCGTAGTATTCAATATAAGCAAATGGCAGAAATAACCGAGGGCTTTAATTATGGTATGCTTAATAAATTAGTAATGGTTGTTTTTATGCTTGCAAAGCAATATATGGTTGCTAATGCAAAGGAGGACGGTGTTACAGTAAGCGAGTACCTTAATGTATCAAGCTTTACGCTTACTAAAAATATTTTCTTAGAAATTGTTGATAATATGAAAATAAGCGACAATACTGTTGCTGTATCTGGTTCTGATGCTCCGGCTTCTATTTCTGCCCCACAACCAACTGCACCAATGCCAAATGTAGCACCTGCTGTAGCACCTGTAATACCTGTTATTCCTCAGCCGTCTTTTGCAGAGCCTGTAGGTAAAGAGAAACCAGCTATAAAAAAGGAAAATCCAGCTGCAATTGATGAACCACAGGGCGATATAATGGCTAAGTTTAAATTTTTAATGGATAACAAGTCCAGCTTTTAAAGCTTTGTATACCTATATGTTTGATTGAAGCAGAATGCTATAAGAGAATATAATTAATCGAGTGGTTTTTTAGAGTAAAATGGTCGACCCAAATAAAAGGCGTCGACCAGCGACTCTTTTATATAGCTTTCGGGGTTAAAAAATCAAGAAAAAATTTTAAAAATTTTTTTAAAAAAGTGTTGACAAAATGCATATGCTTTGATATAATAACTATCGTCGCCTAAGGATGTACGCATTAAATGATAAATATGCGGATGTAGTTTAGTGGTAGAACTTCAGCCTTCCAAGCTGATCGTGTGGGTTCGATTCCCATCATCCGCTCCAACTACATCAAGACGATGTATATGCGCCAGTAGCTCAGCTGGATAGAGCAACTGCCTTCTAAGCAGTAGGTCAGGGGTTCGAGTCCCTTCTGGCGCGCCAAGTATGGTGGGTATAGCTTAGTTGGTTAAAGCGCCAGTTTGTGGCACTGGAGACCGTCGGTTCGAATCCGACTATCCACCCCATTTGATTCATTAGCTCAGTTGGCAGAGCACTTGACTTTTAATCAAGGTGTCCGGAGTTCGAATCTCCGATG
>JAXJJE010000209.1:0-8010 GCA_036298405.1 Acutalibacteraceae bacterium | reverse complement strand
TTAACCCCATCCCCAAAACGACCATTTATTGGTGGGTAATATAGTTCATGGTCTGAGATAGTGCCGATAAAGTGCACTTTTTCCGTGTTCTTTAAGATTTCGCCCAGAGCTTCCAACTTGGATGTTGAGCTAAATGCCATTTCTAGAAGTGTGTTATAAACTTCAGACGACATATCAATAACTACTGGGACTTCTTCATTGACATACAGTCTTTCACTCGGACTGGCTAATGACCAATCCCACTGCACATGGTTCGTTGCTGTGCCTTCTGCAAGACGATAGTCTTTGTAATCGCTCGAGCCTTTTGGTGCGGATGTGAATGTCTGGTATTTTATCTGTGTTAAGACTTCTTCTTCCTTGACATAATCATCTGGGAATCCTAACTTACAAACATTCTCTACACAATATCCTAATGGCATATTTTTAATTGCTAAGTTCGCTGGCATTAACCAGTTTCTCATTTCAGACATACGATGCGATAGTTGCAGATGTGCCGACTCGGTGGCATAGTCAATTTCTACACTGTCGACAACACAGGCAAGACCATACTTGCGAACACCTTTATCAAAGATGGAAATCAATACACGATAATTGTTCAAGTTGGATTCTGGTATAGCCTCTAATGGAATGGTCATCTCAACAGTTGGCACCTTGTCAATGCCCTGTGTGATTGTGAAAGCACCCAATGTTCTCGTATCACGACCCATTTCAACATAAGTCGTTTGATAGTTGGTTGTGCTGTTTAGGACTTTCTTTTGGAAAATATAGTATATTGATGTCCTGCCTGTTTTTGCTGAACTCGTCATATCTTTATTATCCTATAAAAACACTGCTTTTTTTGCGATATAATCAAAATATGAGTATTAGAGTAGAAGTTTTTGGCAAAGATAGGTTCTTCGATATTACGGACTACCTTAAATCATTAGGTGGCAAATTACCTGAAACCTTTAGTGAAGGTATATTCCCAGATGACCTTGTTGAGAATACTGACGACCCCCTACACTATGATTTGTTAGGTGCAATCAGTATGGACGAAACTCTCTCTAAAGAGTTCTTTGATGGCCGTGTGCATCCAATGCGTATTATTGATACTGAAGGACACGCCTTCGATGTCAGAATAATGCTTGAAACAAGATATTCATCACGCAACGCATAAAAAAAGAATCCTATCTCCATGATTAAGAAATGTGGGTGCCAACTCTTAATCGGTAATTGCGGCAGAAATAGGATTCTGAAAAACATTTGAGTTTTTTAATTAAAATGAAAATAAAATGCCTGTTGGAAAAACCAACAGCATTTAACTTATTTTGCTAGGTGCTTCCCGTCATCAAAATGATAACTAGACTAACCTTATTATAAGTCGAACCAATGAAAATGTCAACAATTTTCTATCTGTTATTTATCGGGATTTCTATATAACGGAAACGACGCTTGTCGAGTTTGCACTTTGCCCTTGCTCTACGCATCTAACTCCTTATTTAATTCCACCCCTACAATAATTATAGCATGGAGATGCCGACCAGATTCGAACTGGTGTACGAGCTTTTGCGGAGCCCTAGATAAACCACTCTCTCACGGCATCTATTTAATTGTACCACAATCAGAACAATATATCAGCAGCGTTTTGTAGCTGTATCTCGTCAACTTTCTGTTGCTCTGCATCTTCGCTTTGCATCTTGAGTGCATCTTCTAGTGGAACAAACAATACTGCCCAACGGTCTGTCCAGATTTTCCCCTTCTTTCGCCGTTCTTTTGCGTCCATCATTTCCCAAGATTCAAGTGCATGAGCATTGGCATACTCCCCAAAAGCAACCATCAGTTCCTCAACCGTCCAAGTGGTCAAAATGTCATATGGACGGACTTTTAGTTCCTTTGCTACAAAATGGGCCATTGCGCCCCAGATGTCTAATCCTGCGTCGTACTGGGTGCTTGCGCTTTTGCGAGTTTCATGAGTGAGCCTGTATCGAGCGATGCTAAAAAATTCGTAACCTCGTTTATGATGTTAGGCTCGTTCTCTAACAACTGTGTCAAGAATGTGATTAATTCAGTTGCGTGCTCTAATCGCTCTGGACTTTCGTCTAATACTATGCGAGCAAGTTCCATCAAATCGCTGGTGTGATTGATAAAGACCTTGCCAGCGTCAGAAAGTTGTTTAGAAGTATAATGACCATCTTCGGTCAAGACATTAAGGTCGCCAAGAATGTCTAATAGTGTCGTTACAACCTGTGTCCTATATAGTGGTTTGACCCTACGATTTTCATAAGTCACTTTTAGTAAATACTTATCAATACCGTTCTTCTTATCGACCACGTGTTCTAGAGTTTTTCTATCTTCTTCTGCAACTTCTTCTGGATAATACTCATATGTGACAACATATCTACCGCTCGTTGGGTGCGTGTTGTTGGGATTACCCACCACCGACATCTTATTCGTCGCTGGGTCGATAGTCATTGCTGGGCTGTCCTGTTGGTTGTTGTCGATAGCATCGCCTAGCTGTTTCTGCATTTTTTCAATGTCCATTAAAATATACTCCTTAAGTTACTAAGTTTAATTATACAATATAAAGACCTTATTTTGTGGAACTTTTATTGCTGTTGTTCTGATTATTGTTCTGCGGTTTTTGCTGGTTTTGCTGATTGACCGTTTGCGACTTCATTAACTTGGTTTCTTTAGCAATCTTCGCCGCATTAGCTGTCTTTTCATCAACCTCTGCCGCCAACTTCTCAATCTCTGCACGGGTCTTTTCGTCTAACAAGTCGTATTCCTTAAATGATACATTGCCTTTAAGTCCTGCCGCTCTTGCAATATATTCTGACAACTGCTCAGAATATCGTTGCTGGAATGGCTTGATGGTTTTGTCCATAGTGAACTCAAGCATTGATGACATACCAGTATTCCAACCAGATGACCTGCCACCGACCAACAATGAGTGGATGCCATAGATGTCTGCCACGACATCCTTAGCATCATTATAAACACCCAAATAATCAGGTAGATGAACTGTGCCATCAAGTTTAGCGATTTCGTCAATTTGGTCATGGCGAGCAATGGTCATACGGGTCTTTTTCGACTTCTTCATTTGAAGCGCCATTTTGCGTGCCGCTTCCATTTGTTTCTCCTCAGCGGTTTTGACCATGCGTTTATCCATTGAACCGATAGCAGAATCGTTTAAGGTTCTTTGTGAGAACGCTGATGTTAGTGCAGCGCCCACATCATTACGGGCTTTGAGATACATGATATAGTCAGTACCGTCGTTCAGAATCTCATCACGGAAATTGATTAACAGGTCAATCAATAGACTTGTTCTTAATTTATCATATGACAATGGTGAACGACCATAATCGCCGTCATCAGAGTTCCTTAGATGACAAAAGTTCTCTGGGTCTAAATACACCGTTGAAACAGTAGCCCCATCCTCGCCGTCATCAAGATAATATGAACCGTCATAGGCTTGTTTGAGTAGCTTTTCTCGCAATACTTCTTCTAAGGTGTATCTGTGGTTGCCTACTGCAAATACTCTTTCTTTGTCTTTCTCAACTTTGAAATCCTTTTTCTGATTAACTTCATATAGTGCCACTGACCTAATGCCAGGAATTGGCCTCAATGTCCCTGTGCGTTTATCCACTACACAATATGGAAGCTTCCAAATACGGAACTGGCTTGGTGCGATTGGGTAGAAGTCACCTAAAGACAATCTAATGCCAGAGTATCCATACATCAATGAGTTCTTAACCGAGTCTGCGATTATTTCACGGTTGGTCTGTCCTAAGACATTTTTCTGCTTTAGCCACGCATCTAGTTTTAATTGGTTGCTAGTGTCTTTTGCGATTAAGCCACCACCAATAATCAACTGAGTATAGAATGTTACAACAAAGTTCACTGCTGGAAGATTATCTACAAGATACTCAATGGTATAGTTGGCTAATTGATTGTTGTCTTTCTTGCCAGAACACCTTAAGCCTTCACACATGGAAGCAATTAAGTAGTCCATCAGTTCGTCCGCTACATGGGACTCTATCCAATCCCCCTGCGAGCGATGCGCATCTTGAACAGAATCGAGTTGTTCGACGGGGGTTTCAGACAGCTCTTTTGCATCAGTGGTTTTCTTTGTCGTCATACTCTAATTTTAGCAATTTTTCCTGATTTTTTCTCTTTTTTCTGTTTTTTAGCCGTTTTTTTATTCTTTTTCCAACTGCTAACAACAGTGCCCCAGTCACCCAAACTACAAATACCATCACTGAAATATTGACAACTATGCCTACATATGGCCAAAGATTAGGCGAACGCTCTGCATCAGGCTTTGGTTCAGGACGATACTCGGTGATATATTTCTGTTCTCTAGTTGTCATTTCTTTAACCTTTTTGGCATAAATTGTTTAACATATTCAATCGCCTCATCCGCACCTTTACAAACTTCATGCGGGATGCCAGCGCCTTCATAAATCTTTTCCCACTTCTTCTGGTTCTCAGACACTACTCCACGCTTACGACGCTTGAGTTCTACTTCGAGCTGTTTGTATTTACCTTCGCCAAGCGGTACAAAAATCTCATAATCCCAAGCTCCAGCTGACATACCCATTGCTTTCATCTTCATATTACGGCGAGCCATAGCCCCCTTACCACCAGTTTCATTTGGACGATGATTATGCGGAATGTGGTTATATTCAAGCCAGTTATGAAAGACTATCGCTTCTTCATCTTCATACGGATTTGTTGGGTCTGCACTTGTTTTAACTCTTACACCGCGATACATCATCAATCTCCAACTTTGAATATCAACCTATCAATCCAAAAAAACACCAACCCACCGACGAGGTTGGCAATCACTGTTGCCCAGACATTCCCCAGTCCAGATAAAAGTGTTAAACAAACAGCCAAGATTGGTGTAGAAGCTTGCCAACGCAATAAGTATAACAATAATTCCCTACTCGTCCGTTTAGTCTTTGACGAAAGTCCCATTCTCCGTCCGCCCTTTCCTTGATTCGATTTCATTATAAGCTCCCTGTAAACAATCCCATATTGATAACCCTAATATATCAGACAAGATTAATAGCGTCACAAGCGTGTCGCCAATAGCATCTTCAATCTCATTGCCACTATACTTATTCCGAGAAACCTCATGTGCAATTTCCCCAACTTCTTCAATTACTTTGTTGAGCTGGGCTTTGGGGTCATTGAGCTTTTTCATTCTCCCCCAATTCATGACCTTTGCTACCAGTTCTCCAGTGTCAATCTTCGTTTCCTTGCACTTGCCACATAGACCATTGGTCATAGTGTGTGTCATACAGCCACATCCAGGGCACATTGATAAGCTAGCCGTAAAGGTGTAATAGCCGTTACTTTCTGCCACGACGCTTGTTATCCTCTCTAAGCCACATTACTGCACTATTGTAGCTGACTTCTTTAATCATATCGTATAAAAGACGCTTGTTCGGCCTAATATACATCTCATAAACATCAACCTTTTGGCAACCTTCTTTGCCTACCCATTCACTCACGACATATTCCCACTCGCAACGCCCATTAGTGTCACCAAAGATGAATGAAATGGCACTGTCAATATCACTATAATGGTCTTTGAAATAAGCGTCATTAGACCTTGCATCAGAGCGCTTTATGTATGTCGCTAAACTATACATAACCCGATAAGAGTTAAAAATATTCATCGTCCTGAGTTCTCCAGCATTGCTATCCCATATTTTTACATAGAACTTCAAGTCCGTTATTTTCACTCTTTACCCTCGCTTTTGTGCTTAATTCTCTTATTCTAATTTTATCACAGAAATGTTGGCTTTTGGGCATTTTCGTGATAAACTAATTTTATGTGGAAATGGTGTGCCAACTCGAACATCAAAATAATTTGGCACCACCGCTTCCATTGCTCAATAACAACTTTAATTGCAAAGGAGTGTCAATCATGACTCGCAAAATCAACAGAATCAAACCGTTTCTCAATCAGATTGAGAAATACTGGGAAAAAGCCCCTGACTTTCGTTTTGGGCAACTTATCGTCAATGTCCTCGACTACTCAGAAAAAGACCCATTCTTCCTAGAAGAAGATGAATTTCTCAATCTGTTCGAAACATTCTTCAACCCTGTTAAGAGAAAAGAGGCTGAGGAGAGAATCGAAAAAACGCAGAAGGAACGCAGTGAGCGCATGAAGAAAGAGCAGAAGAAAATGGCAATTAGAAGCGTTCTTCGTGCCTTTGACTTACCGGATGATGAAGATAAGGTCAAACGCATTGAAGCCAAATTGGAGGCCATGTCAAAACGTCAGAAAGGTGGTAAAAAATAAAAAATGTCCAACAAAAAGTTACCGACACCTGATGAGATTATCGAAAAGTTTGAAATCGCCCTAAAAGGCCTTAAACAAATATCAGACAAAAAACGCGATGAGCTAACAGACCTCAGGGCTGACAGAAAATATAACACCACCTGCGGGGCCTGTGGTGATTATGTCCGATTTTTAGACAGTTTGCCCGCCGCTTTGTTATACAACATGATAGAGGGTTTAACAATTTTACCTTCTGCTCGTGAAGATGGTTGGGTGTTCTTATCAGCAAGCACCTTTGAGGAACATACTGGTCTTTGCCGGATGTCTTTCTGGCGAGCACAAAAAGTGCTACTTGACCATGACATAATTGAGAAGAAGGTCATGTTTAAGCAATATGACGATGGCAAAGAAAGCAAGGAATGGGTCACTCATTTTCGTATAAAGAACAACCTTCGGCTGATATTTGAGTGCTATAAACTTGGCCTAAACCCTGTGGAAAACCCTGTGGAAAACCCTGTGGAAAACCCTGTGGAAAACCCTGTGGAAAACTCCCCAAAAATCAACATGACCAATGTAACTAATTGATACATCTATTGTTACATCGGTTGTAACTAATTGTTATAGGGTATGTAACTAATTGTTATAGGGTATGTAACTATTAGATACATGACTTCCCCTGTTAAATTTGCTAATAAAAATAATAAAAACAATAAGACTCTCTCGAAAAGTCCAAACGATTTCCACTTATGTTTAATGAAAATGACGTTAAAAATGAATGTTAAAAATGAAAAAACAAAACGTAGCCTTTTGGCTTTCGTCCGCGACCTGCGGTCGCGAACTCACCGCGTCCTGCGGACGCGGACAGAGTTTCCGCTTCGCTCCAACTAAACCAATTAAATTAAGTAAGAAAGGATTCTGATTACAATGAATAACGAAAAAAGCAATTCAGTGAAATTCACTAAAAGGGAAAGCACTTGTACGAAAAACCCCGCCGCCGCGCCGTTCGCCGCCACCAGACCCCCAGCTAAGATGTCGTTGAAACGCCACGATACCGCTTCTAATGCTCGCCAAGCGTCAAATATGGGTAATCAACCGTCTGGGAAGAAACAAGCGCTTTCTAGGCTCTCTCAGCCATTCGCTCAGGATGTGAAGCACGAACGCCCTGCTGATATTGTTGCTAATGAGCGCCGTGCTCAGCAGGTTGAACTGATAAAATTGTTTGAGGAATTGGCTAAAATCACTCATTATAAGAGGAAACTTACCCTTAATATTCGCAATAAACTGAAGCGTGCTGTGAATGACTATGGCTTCGATAACCTAATCAAGATGGCAAATTATTACATGAGTCCAGAATCTTATTGGGGTCAAGACGAGAACCGTGCGCACAGCAGACGATTTATGCACTTTCTCCAAGATAATGTGTTGGACTCTCTCGATGCCGACCTTTCTGACAATAACTGGCATCGCCGACCTACATTGGCTGACTTTGACCAAACGAAGTTGACCCCATCTGAGATTAACTTGCGTACATCACTGATGCACACTGCCGAACAGTTGAAAGCCTACGATGTCTTTACCTTAGATGTTAATGACCCAGACTGGTTGGAAAAGGCTAGTGCGATGATGGATGCCGCTAGAGCGAAACTCTATGGAGGTGACAAATAATGGCAAATACCCCAGCGCAAACTAAGCGCGAGAACGCAAAGTTGATGATTGCTATCACTCGTGATTTGTTG
>JAXJJE010000208.1:0-3940 GCA_036298405.1 Acutalibacteraceae bacterium | reverse complement strand
TTTTTGTTTATTATTATTTTATCGACTATGCTACGATAGAATGTGTCGTTCCATTCCTCACCTATGGTGAGAGAATTTACATAAGCCTTAATCTCTTGAATTATCTTTTCTTTGTCCATAAGCCTTTGCTTGTGGGCTTTTTCTTTTTGCAATTTTTCTGATAGACTATCGTGCTCAGCCTTTAGTCTTTCACAGGCTTTACGATAATCAGAGGTTTCTATATCACCTGATAAGCACATATCAAGTAACCTTTCTTTTTTGTTTTCTATTTTTTCAAGCTCATTTTCAAAGTATGCTATGTTATCCTTGCTATGGTCTGATTTGAGAACCTCTGATACAGTTGCAAGTACGCTTCCAATTATATTATTTCTATCGGTTAATACATCTGCAAGAACATATTGCAGGATTGCACGAATATCCTTTTCGTTGATTGAAACATTGGAGCAACCTACCTTTTCATTATTCTTGTTTATGCGTTCTCTGCCATATTTCTGATGTTGGATACAGGTCCAGCTTTCATTCTGATTTCCATTTGATGAAGTATTTTTACGGTGAATAAAGGTTGAACCACACTCGGCACAGATTATTTTTCCAGACAGAGCATATCGGTTAGCAAAGCCATTTTTTGCTCCATGTAAATTTCTTCTGCGTTCAATTTCTCTTTGAGTAGCTTCAAAAATCTCTCTTGAGATTATAGGCTCGTGGTGATTTCGTATTGTTACATACTCAACCTCTCCCTTATTGTATTTCTTACTGTGAGAAAGATAATCGGGTGTATAGGTTTTCTGCTGAACCAAATCGCCACAGTATTTTTCATTTTTCAGGATTCGCAGTATAACGGTGTATGACCAATCCTTCATATAGGTTGAGGTTTTAATACCTGCTTCTCTAAGCTCCTTTGCTATGATGTGAGTGCCTTTGCCCTCATCAAGGAACTTTCGATAGATTAATCTTACAGTTTCTGCACCCTCTTCATTGATGTACAATTTGCCGTCCCTGACATCGTAGCCGAGCATATCTCTGCCGAATACAACACCCTGTTCCATCATTCTACGCTGTCCCCACTTAACTCTGTCAGAGGTTTTACGACTTTCCTCCTGAGCGATTGATGACATTATCGTAATGCGAAGCTCAGCGTCAGCATCGAGTGTGTTTATATTGTCATTCATAAAAATCACACCGATTCCGTGCCTTTTCAATTCTCTGGTGTAGCCTATGCTATCAAGCGTATTACGGGCAAATCTGCTGATTTCTTTTGTGATTATTAAATCAAATTTCTTGTTTTTTGCGTCATCAATCATTCTGTTGAAGGACGCTCTTTTCTTTGTACTCGTTCCACTTATCCCCTCATCAACATATACTTCATATAGCTCCCATAGTGGATTACGCTTTATGTACTCATTGAAATATCTTTGCTGACTTTCTAAGGAATTAGCCTGGTCAAGATTATCGGTTGATACTCGGCAGTAGGCTGCAACCCTTTTGACTTCATTTTCAAACCTGTTTAACATTCTGATACCTCCTTTTGCAACACAAGTATATTATTTAATTTTATAATGTCCAGAGAAATTTTCAGAGTGACAATCAGAATTGCCACTCTGCTACATTTACATTCTTTTTATACATTCATCATACTGACTTTGAGTAAGATAACCTTTTTCTTTAAGTGCAAGAAAAATTGACCTCTTTACTTGATTTTCAAAATCCTTATTGATGTTTTTCTGCTCTGCATTTACATTTTGGCTTTCAAAGATGATTTTTGTTTTCAACTTAATCACCTCGGTAAAAGCTATGCAGTATTGGGTTATCCTTATGCTGTTATCATTCTTAAATTTCGTATTATAACATCCGGCTTGCAAATCGTGTTATTCTCTTTTAAATCAAAAAACGGATAGGTAATCAAAATTAAGTGATTACCTATCCGTTTTTTAGTTATCCAATATATTAATAATTACCCACACACTAACGAAAGCCACACAGGAAGGCTTCTCACTCGCTTATTCCAGATATTTCACGATTATAGTCCTTGAGCTTTTCAAAGATAATTTTCTGTTCATCAGAAAGAGTCTTTAATAATTCATCTTCATTTCTGTTGAGTAATTTAAGTAGTTCTTTGACTTCATCATTAAGCTTAGCACAGCTTTCATTAGGAATAATATTTCCGCAGTATAATTCTTCAAGAGTTTTCATATTTGCACCACCTTTCGCAGTACAAACATATATCACAAAGGTTTTGTAAAGTCCAGCTGAAAATATCAGGCAACTAATGCATTTGCATTAACTCTCTCTATTGTCTTGCGAATTCCTGCCCATACAGACAAATCTGTAAATATATCCACAACGCTACCTTTATCTGTAAAGGGTGATTCTGTTAACACAGAAAAATCCTTCATCATACCATTGTGTACAATATATTCTACAATTTGATTAACAAAATATATCTGTCTGCTGTCAAGATTTGTTTCATCAAGGTATTCTGCAAATGCTGTTTTAGCAGCATTCATATCCAAGCCTACAATTTCACGGACAAACTCACCGAGTGGCTTTTGACCATACTCAGCCTCATAGTCCTGCTTAGTGCCAACCTCACTCCAAAGAATTTCTTCAAGAGCCTTTACATCGTCAGCATTAAGTGGAATATTAGACCTTAGCTTTGTGATAGCTGAATTATCCTGATGCTGTCTGACATAGAATTCTGCTTTGGCTTTGTAATTCTTCAAATCATCATTTTCAAGCTCAGATTCATTCCATTCAATTGAAATTAATTCATCATTGAAATTAGTTTCGTAACGAATAGCCTTAACAGGGATATACTTTATTAAGTCACGGAGCTTTTCACGGATATGCTCAAACTCATTTATGCCTGCATTATCAAGGTAATCTGTATGCAGAATTTTATCTATCAAGGTTGACTGCACCATAATTTCAGGGATATTTGCAACGCTTGCAATGCCAGACACCTTTTTATACAAATCTGTTCTGGCACGGGAGTATGTTTTTCCTATTAAATAAGCCAGCTCTATGCCATACATAAGTGCGTCAAAACGCATAGCCTTAGGGTCGTCTTCGTCTGGTGTAATAAGAGGTGCAAGCTCTTCTCTTATAATCAGGGTATCCTCATAGGTAAGGGTGTTATAATTTTCTGGGTCAGAGTATTTCTCGACATACCTCAGATGTTGCCTTACTGCAAAATTATCCTTGTTAAGCTCACAAACCTTACGCACCATATCCTCAACCAATGCTTTACGGAAAGCAATAAGCTCATCTGTCTGATATGCCAAATCCTGTAGCTTGTAAGCAATCTGTGCCTTTAAGTTAAATATAGCCCCCTGCAATGCCAACTGATTAGCAGTAGGCTTGCCGTTGCTCATACGGAAAAACTCAAAGTTACCACAAAAATCAAAGATATAGAACAGCTTTTTATCCTCGCCGTCAATAAGACCAGGGCAAAGTCGAGTACCTCGACCTATCATCTGCCAGAATTTTGCTTTACTCATAACCTTTTTGAAAAACACAAGGTTAAGCACCTCTGGTACATCAATACCTGTGTCGAGCATATCAACAGAAATTGCAAGCTGTGGGAGCTTTTTAGGGTCAGAAAATTCGTCAATGGCACTTTGAACATAATTTATTTTATTATCAATTACCTTTGCGTAGCCCTTCAGATGTGGATATTCCTTATTGAATACCTCAAAGATTTTTTCTGCGTGCCTGTGATTTTTTGCAAAGATTATGGTTTTACCTATCTTTGCACCGTAATCAATTTTAAGTCCGTTTGTCATAAGCACATTCAGAGCTTCTTTGATTGTATCCTCATTAAAAATCCATTCATTAAGTGCAGAGGAGCTAATTTTTTCTGGTAGCTCACCATTTTCATCAAGGAAGGTTTCTTCGTATTGTGCCTTATCCTCGTCTGATAATTCATCGTAAACAATGCCCT
>JAXJJE010000207.1:0-2311 GCA_036298405.1 Acutalibacteraceae bacterium | reverse complement strand
GTATTTGATCTCTTCCTCACGGGACTTGATATCCCACTCTCTCCACGGAGCGATGATGGGCATATCGGGTGCGAATGCCTTGATAGCAAGCTCGAATCTTACCTGGTCGTTGCCCTTGCCGGTGCAGCCGTGAGCGATAGCGTCAGCGCCTTCAGCCTTAGCGATCTCTACGATTCTCTTTGCGATGATGGGGCGAGCGAAAGCGGTGCCGAGGAGGTACTTGCCTTCGTAAACTGCGCCGGCCTTAAGGGTGGGGTAGATATAATCTTCAACAAATTCCTTGTTGAGGTCTTCAATGTAAAGCTTTGAAGCACCTGTTGCAAGAGCCTTTTCTTCAAGGCCTTCAAGCTCTGTGCCCTGACCAACGTCACCAGAAACTGCGATAACCTCACAGTTGTTGTAATTTTCCTTTAGCCAAGGAATGATGATTGATGTATCAAGACCACCTGAGTATGCAAGTACAACCTTTTTAACCTCTTTATTTACCTTTGCCATTTCAATGACCTCCTATATGTAAATATGTAAAAATTATTAGTTTTAATTTACAAACTATATTATACTCACATTATACAAAAAATCAAGTATTTTTTGTATATTTATTCAACGCCTGTATTTTTTGTAGCTTTATACATTTTTCTGCATATTCCAGCCGAATTTTCTGATTAACTTATCCACATTTTCAACGGAATTTTCCACACTTAAAAATCAACAGAATACTTTCTTATTATTCATTATTCACTGATTTTTGTATATTTATTCATATATACAAATATTGTTGTATATTTTATTTTGTAGTGATATAATAATTACATCACATACATAAACATTATTATTTATAAGGAGAAGAAACTATGAGTAATTTTAAAGAAATTAAACCAACCGAAATCAACGGCAACGCATTTAAGCTTATTGGCACAGACTGGATGCTTGTAACAGCAGAGGAAAACGACAGCTGTAATATGATGACAGCAAGCTGGGGTGGCTTGGGTATTATGTGGAATAAGCCAGTAGCCTACACCTTTATAAGACCACAGCGTTACACCTTTGGTATGCTTGAAAATGGAGAGTATTACTCACTTTGCTTTTTAGATGACAGCTACAGAGATGTACTAAAGCTTTGTGGTACAAAAAGTGGCAGAGATATTGACAAGGTAAAGGAAACAGGCTTAACAGTTGAGCACATCAATGGCGTACCTTACTTTGCAGAAGCTAAGCTTGTGCTTGTATGTAAAAAGCTATACGCACAAATGCTTAACGAGGATTGTCTGATAGAAAAAGCCTTTGCAAGCAACTACAACGCAGACGGCACAGACTGGCACAAGATGTACATTAACGAAATTGTAAATGTACTGGTAAAGGAATAACATGGCTAAAACCGTACTTATAACAGGAGCCTCCCGTGGCATTGGTGCAGAAATCGCAAGGCAGTTTGCATTAAACGGCTACAATGTGGCTATCAATTATAATAAAAGCAAAAATCAAGCCTTGCTTTTAAAGCACGAGATAACAGAAACCGGTGGCACTGCTGAGATTTTTAAGGCTGATGTAAGCAACCACAGTGAGGTTGTAAAAATGGCAGAGGCTGTTTACTCTACCTTTGGCTTTATTGATGTGCTTGTAAACAACGCTGGCATAGCACAGCAAATTCTGTTTACTGACATTACACCCGAAATATGGGCAAATATGCTTAACACAAACCTTACAAGCGTTTACAATTGCTGTAACGCTGTATTGCCAAAAATGATAAGCGAGCATAAGGGAAATATAATAAATATTGCCTCTATGTGGGGAGAAACTGGTGGTAGCTGTGAGGTGCATTATTCAGCTGCAAAGGCTGGAGTAATCGGCTTAACAAAAGCACTTGCCAAAGAGGTTGGTCTTAGTGGTATAAGAGTAAACTGCGTTTCTCCTGGTGTGGTTATGACAGATATGATGTCTGACTTCACAGAGGAAACCCTTGACTGCCTAAAGGAAGAAACTCCACTTAATAAGCTTGGCAATAGTCTGGATATAGCAAACGCTGTGCTGTTTTTAGCTGATGAAAAATCCTCATTCATCACAGGTCAGGTCCTTGGTGTTAATGGTGGAATACTTATTTAATAAAAAGGTTGATAAAAGCAAAATTTAAGCTTTTATCAACCTTTTGATTTTGTGGTAAACAAATTGGGATTCGTCGGGTAGTTACGCAGAAATCCAAACGAAACTATCCCAACGAAAAAACCAATTTCAGCAAATGTAGTTTGACTAAGTGTGGGGGATTCCATAAGGGGGACTTTGTCCCCCTTTGGTCGTGTGGGGTGGGTTAAGGGAG
>JAXJJE010000206.1:0-3431 GCA_036298405.1 Acutalibacteraceae bacterium | reverse complement strand
GTCTTCAAGACCTAAAAAATCCGATAAAGAGGGAGTGAAAAAGAATGGCTGATGTAAAATGGAATGATGACCAGCTAGAGGCGATCAACGCCAAGGATTGCTCTGTGCTTGTTTCTGCTGCAGCTGGCAGTGGTAAAACAGCTGTGCTTGTAGAGCGTGTTATACAGCTGTTAACCGATAAATCAACGGGCGTAATGGCAGACCAGCTGCTTATTGTAACCTTTACAAATCTGGCAGCAGAAGAAATGAAAACAAGAATAAGTAAGCGTATAACAGAGCTTCTTGATATGTGCGACACAAATAGTAATATCGACGAAGCACACCTGCGTAACCAACAGCTTTTGCTTGATAAGGCTTATATTTGCACTATAGACAGCTTTTGTAAAAGCATAGTAAAAACAGCCTACACAAACTTTGATATTTCTCCCGATTATCGCATTGGTGACCCAGCCGAGCTAAAAGCAATGCAGTGCAAGGCAGTAGAGGATGTAGCACAAGGTTACTACCCAAGAAAGGATTTTGAAGAAATAGCTGCATTGCTTACAACCTCAACAAACGATAAAGCTTTAAAAGAGGCTATAGTAGATTTTTACAGCTTTTTGTCAGCACTACCATTCCCTAAGCAATGGATGAATAAAACTATCGAAAATCTGGAAAGCTCAAAGTCAGATGTATTACACTCCGTCTGGGTTGAAAATATATTAAATCATTCAATAATGAATGTAGAGTATATAAATGGACTTATGAAAAATAATATTCAGCTTTTTAACGAGCTGGACTTTTATGACGATGTGTACAATACATCACCAGATAAGGTTGCAGAATTTAATACCGAAAAAGCTTTTGTAGAAGAATTAACCACCTGCAAAGGCTGGGGGGATTTTCAAAATACCTTCTTTAAGCCAGAAAATTTCTTAATCTTTTTTGGCACTGCAAAACAGCTAAAGGGGCTATCTAAAGAGGGTAAAGAGATATACGAGCTTTACAAAGCTAACCGTGAAACAATAAAAAAAGAAATTATCTCAATGAGAAATGCCTTTGCACTTACAGATGAAGAGCTTGTAAGCCAGATTACAGAAATTATAAGGCTAACCAAGGTTTTATTTGAGTTCGTAGACGATTTCACAAAGTGCTTTACACAGATGAAAAAGGAGAAAAATATCCTTGATTTTGCCGACATAGAACGCTTTACTCTGCTTACACTTGCAGAGGTATCAGAAAATGGCGAGTACAGCGTTGACGATAGCGAAAACAGCATACGCTATAACATTACAAACGAAGCAAGAGTCTATTCTAACACCTTTAAGCAGGTTATAGTTGACGAATATCAGGATGTAAACCAGCTACAGGACTTAATATTTAAAATAATCAGTGACAATGATAAAAATCTGTTTGTGGTAGGGGATGTAAAGCAAAGTATATATGGCTTTCGTCAGGCAATGCCCGATATTTTTATAAACAGACGTGCAAGCTATAACAAGGCAGAGGATACCACTGCAAGAAATATCGTGCTAAAAAAGAATTATCGTAGTCGTGACGGTGTAACCGACTATGTAAATTTTGTTTTTTCTCATCTTATGCAAAAAGAGCTTGGTAACTTAGAGTACACCCCAGAGGATTATCTGGTAGCAGGTGCAAAATATGTAGGTGAAAATGACTTTGATGTTTACATACACCTTAGTAATATCGAGAAAAAGAATAAAGAATTGAGTGACACAGCCGAAGCGAAGAAAATTGCAGAAATAATAGAAAACAGCGTAGGTAAATATGATGTAACAAACGCTGACACAACACGCAAGGCAGAGTATAAGGATATTGCAATTCTTATGCGTAGTGTAAAAAATACTACTACAATAACCGACTACCTTGAAAAGCGTGGAATACCTATAATTACAGAAACAAAGCTTTCTTTGCTTGATTGCAAAGAGGTACAGCTTGTACTTGATTTATTAAAGGTAATCGATAACCCATTGCAGGATATTCCACTTTACTCTGTGCTTGTAAGCCCTATTTATGGCTTTACACCACAGCAGATTGCTCAGCTAAGATGTAGCTCAAACAGGAAGAGCTTTTTGTACAGTAATGTAATTGCAGAGTCACCACACAACAGACAGCTTGCAGATTTTGTAGACGAGCTTGAATATTACCGAGAAATCGCAGCTAACAAGCCTACTGACGAGCTTATTAATATAATCTACAGAAGAACCTCAATAACTGAGCTTGCAAGTGCACTTGATGACGGAGAAATTGTGCTTAATAACCTAAGACTTCTATACAACTATTCAAAAAGCTTTGAAAACGAGCAAAATAAGGGTGTAACAGCCTTTATTCGTTATATTGAACGAGCAACCGAAACAGGTGCTATGCTAGATGGTAAAACTGGTGCTAATACAGACGGTAACGCTGTAAGAATTATGACTATGCACCACTCAAAGGGTCTTGAATTTCCTATATGTATTATAGCGAATCTTGGTAAAGCCTTTAAAAAATACAACGACAAAATGTATTTTGACCGAGAGCTTGGCATAGGCCTGCAAATAAAGGATATGGAGTATTCAGCTTCGTATAAAAGTGTGCCATATTTAGCAATTGTAAATAAAATGACACTCGACAGCGTTGCAGAGGAGCTGAGAGTGTTATATGTTGCACTTACCCGAGCAAGAGAACAGCTACACCTAGTCAGTGCATATCCAAATTTACCAAAGCTTATTAATACTATTTCGGTTGGGCTTGCAATGTATAATGGTGTGAAAAGTGATATTCTGCTAAAGCATAATTCAATGCTTGATTGGATTATCGCAGTTGCATTGCTTATGAAGCCAAAGGATAACCAGTGTGAAAATATTTTGTGGCAATATTCAGCAAAGCAATTCAAAAAAGAAATAGCCTTAAACCCTGAATATATCGGTGAACGATATAGAGAAATCTATATTGAGTACGATGAAATTGAAGATAAAGAAGACACGAAAAGTGTGGATGAGGATAAAGCTATTGCTGTTAGTATACCAGATAGTGAATCAGATAACAAAAATCAAAACGAGTTTGACGATTCCAAAAAAGACAAGAAGCTAGCTGATACAACAGAAGAAAACCAGTTAAACAATATATCGACAGTCGATATAAAAACGCTTGATAAACGCTTTAATACACCTTATCCTTACCAAGCTTCGGTAGATATACCAAGCGTTGTAACTCCGTCATCATTAACCCATAAGGGTGCAAGTACCTTTTTAGATGATTTTACATTTAATATTAAAGATAGCCTTACATCTGCTCAAAAGGGTACAGCAATGCACACCTTTATGGAATATGCAGACCTGCTTTGTGCACTGGTTTCTCCACAAAATGAACTAAAAAGGCTTACAGAGGCTGGTTATTTATCAGAGCTGCAGGCAGAGAGTATTTCTGTAGACTACATAGAAAAATGTCTT
>JAXJJE010000205.1:0-7654 GCA_036298405.1 Acutalibacteraceae bacterium | reverse complement strand
TTTAAACATAAATGGATAGCAAAAGCTTTTACAAAGGATATCGCCAAAAACATTTCTTTAAAAACGGATAATTGGCTTGATGAAATTATTTATAATCCTCCACAGTTGAATCTTGCGTATACACTCCGTCAATATCAACCATATTCAGAGAATTTTAACGATGAGCATTTTAAGTTTCTTGGTCCGTCTATTTATAAAAGAAAATCAGAAGATTTTAATTTTGTAAAGGGAGAAAAACCAGTTATATATATTTCTCTGGGTACAGTTGTAAAAGGGGGAGTAGCTTTCTTTCAGAAATGTATAGAAGCCTTTTGTGATGAGCCTGTAGAGGTAATTATTTCTGTAGGAAAAAGCTTAGACGCAAATAAACTGAAAAATGTGCCTCAAAACATTCACATTTATAACTCTGTACCACAGCTGGAGGTGTTAAAAATATCAGATGTGTTTGTTACACATGGAGGAATGAACAGCGTTTCAGAAGCTCTTGTATATGGTGTGCCAATGGTTGTAATACCTTTTACAGCAGACCAGCCTGTAAACGCACGATGTGTAGAAAAGCTTGGTGTTGGTAAGCATTTACCATATTCTAAAATTAATTATAATACTCTGAAAGAATATGTGTGGTCTGTTATGACAGACGCTGGTATTAAAGAAAATATGGTAAAAGTACAGGAGTTAATAAAGCAAGCTCCAGGCAATGCCGGAGGAGCAGAAATGATTATCAAGTACCATAACGATTTATGTAAAAAATAAATGCTATATACAGCAATAAAAAATCAGTAACTTTTCGTGATACATATATTATAGTTTTCTTTGCGTTTACTCATTGTGATAAAACATCTGGTACCTTACAGAAGGGAAAAGGTTTCAGAGAAAGAGTTTATTGAATTTATAAATTTAAGCGATACGCTCCCTGTTTAAAAAGAACGCTATAATGATTATTTTAGAAAAGTGGTTATATACTGATGTGTTTTTAATATTTGTCTTAAAATAAAAATCAAGAATTTATAGGTGTAACAGAAATGAAATTAACAAATGAAGCTATTCTTAATATTGCATTGCAACAATCTGCTTTTGATGCAAATTGTAATACAGAAGACTTTTTGCGTACAGAAAATGTGATTACTATTTCTAAAGAAAATCCATCTGCACGCAGATATTTAAAGCTACCACATATATGCAATTTAATCTCATACGGAAATAATATTGTTGCGACTATTTCAGAAGAATATGAGGTTATTGTGAAAGAATATATCTCAAAGTATCCTGTTGAACACTGTTTTGAAACTCCTAATATGCATATTTTAAATGATGCGTTTCAAGAAAAGGGATTCAGAATTTGTTTTATGGCAGAGTATTTTTTGCCAGATGTAAACGTATTGCGTGCTTTGCCTTGTGACTTTGAGTGTAAGGTTTTGAAGCAAGAGAATTTTGCAGAGCTGTATACAAGTCAATGGAGTAATGCGTTGTGTGAAAAACGAAAAGAGCTTGATGTTCTGGGTGTTGGAGCATATCATAATGGAAAGCTTGTAGGCTTAGCTGGTTGTTCTGCTGATTGTAAACAATGTGGCAAATTGGTATAGATGTTCTACCTGAATACCGTAAAAAAGGAATTGCTTCTGCATTAACCAGCAGACTTGCACTTGAAATATTACAAAGAGATAAGGTTCCGTTTTATTGCTGTGCGTGGTCAAACTTAAAATCTGTGAAAAATGCAATTAAAAGTGGATTTCGCCCTGCGTGGGTAGAAATGACGGTAAAGCCTGCATCGTTTGTAAATGAAATGAATAAATAATAATTTATGAGCGATGAATAACATTTTTTAAGGAGGTACCGTATATGGCTGAAAAAGATGATTGGCGTTTATTAATAAATGATGTAGAATATTTGAACGATAAAGAAATAAATCCAACGGATGGTTTTGAAATTGAAATACACTTTCCATATCTGAAAGAATGTATTTTCTGTGAGGATAAAGTCGCACGTTATCCTCACAGAAGGTGGTTTATACCTACAGATATAAGCTGTTGTATTTGCGAAGAATGCTTTAACGATTTTAAAGCTATGTTCCACTGGAAAGAGCTGGATGGCTCTGATATAGATTTAACGCTACGTTGCCCAAAATGTAAAACAGAACTGGACGTGAATGGCTGTCAGGATTATCCTTATTTTTGTAAAAATTGCTCTATTTTATATGATCATACATTTGATGATGAGTTAGAAATAGGAAAATATAAATAAAATACAAACCATAAATAAACAGAAAACCTATTAACTTAAAGCAAACAATACACTCCCGTTGTCAAGAAATCTTTATTTAAAAATATATGAAGAAAACTTATGATGAAAAGCTATATCCTTATAAGATGATTAGCTGGTGTTATAAAAATAAACTTATTAATGACAAATCGTTGTCTACTTTTTAACCGGGGTCAGTATTGTGAATACAGAAAAGCCACTAACCTAAACGGATAGTGGCTTTGTTTTATATATTTATTTGAGTATTAATTATTCAACACCCATTAGCTTTTTGCCTGCTTCAACTAATTCATCAGCAAGCTTTGTTGCAGCTGCTTCATCCTGACCAACAGCTGTGATATAAAGCTTAATCTTTGGCTCTGTACCACTTGGTCTTACTGTAATTGAGCAACCGTCGTCAAGCATAAATGAAATTACGTTTGACTTTGGTAGATTGATTTCTGTTGTTGTACCAGCAATCTTATCTGTTTTTGTGCTTAGCTTATAGTCGTTGATAACTTCAATCTTTCTGCCAAGAATTTCTGTAGTGCTATTGTCCTCTCTTAGGCCAGACATAATGCTACCCATTTTCTCAAGACCACTTGCACCCTCAAACTCAAAGCTTACAGTCTTGTTCTTGTAGTAACCAAACTCGCTGTATAGCTCTGTAATAACATCATCAAGAGATTTACCCTGTGTTCTGTAGTAAGCAGCCATTTCGCAAATAAGCATAGAAGCTACTACTGCGTCCTTATCTCTTACGTAAGTACCAGCTAGGTAACCATAGCTTTCTTCAAAGCCGAAGATATATCTCTCTTCCTCGCCAGCCTGCTCTAAGCCAAGAATCTGCTCACCGATATACTTAAAGCCAGTTAGAACATTTCTTAGCTCACAATCATACTTAGCACAAATTCTTGTGATAAGCTCTGATGTTACGATTGTCTTAACTACAAATGGATTCTCAGGAAGATTGTTAAGAGCCTTTCTGCAAGAAAGAATGTAGTTTGTTAGCATAATGCCTGTTTCGTTACCAGACATTAAACGGTATGAGCCGTCGTGTAGTCTTACAGCAATACCAACTCTGTCAGCATCTGGGTCAGTAGCAAGTAGTAGATCTGGCTGTTCTTTAGCACATACATCTAAGCCAAGCTGTAAAGCCTCTTTAATTTCTGGGTTTGGATATGGACAGGTTGTAAAGTTACCATCTGGATTTTCCTGCTCCTTAACGATGATAACATCATCAACACCTGTTTCTGCCAGTACTCTTCTAACAAGCTTGTTACCTGCACCATTTAGTGGAGTGTAAACAACCTTTAAGCCAGCACCCTTACAAACATCAGGATTTACAGCCTGCTTTTTAACATTTGCAATATAGCTGTCGTATACTGTATCCTCGATATACTCAATAGTACCGTCTGCTAAGCCCTGCTCAAAGTCGATAATTTTAACATCGTTAAACATATCAATGCTCTGAATTTCAGCATAAACTGCATCTGCACTCTCGTCTGTCATCTGGCAATCATCGCTACCATAGCACTTGTAGCCGTTGTATTTAGCTGGGTTGTGGCTAGCTGTAACCATAATACCAGCCTGACATTTTAGCTCTCTTACGCAGAATGATACTACTGGTGTTGGCTGTAGCTCTTTTGCAACATAAGCCTTAATACCATTAGCTGCAAGAACTCTTGCTGCCTCTTTTACAAATACATCAGACTTAATTCTTGAATCGCAAGCAATTGCAACTGAAGCATTGTCGTAGTTTTTCTTAAGATAATTAGCAAGGCCCTGTGTAGCATAGCGTACAACGTACACATTCATTCTGTTTGTACCTGCACCAATTACACCTCTTAAGCCTGCTGTACCAAACTCAAGCTCTCTGTAAAATCTGTCATAAATAGCCTCTTCGTCACCTTTAATGCTCTCAAGCTCAGGAATTAAATCAGCATCATCAACAGCTTTTTCAAGCCATAGCTTGTAAAGTTCGTTTGTATTCATTTGTATTTACACTCCTTATTGGTAATCATAAAAAAATGATAAATGAATTTTTCTTAAAATCATACTTCGTAATATTACCATAATAAAACAAAAATTTCAATTAGTTGTTGTAAGTTAATTAAAATTATTAAAAAAAATTTGTACTACTACCATACTAATAGGTAAATTTAATCAAATTTATGGTAAAGATATATAATACAAGTATATAAAAATTAAATATTTTTTACTTTTACTTTATTGCATATTATAAGAATTTGTTATACAATCTCTATCAAAGAGAGGAGTAATGAAATGAATAAGAGAATTATTTCTACAGTAGCTTTGCTTGTTGCAGTTGTTATAGCTTCACAGGCTATTTTAACTGGCTGTAAAATAGACAGTAATAAAAATAATACCTCACCTACTCAGACATCAGCTGAATTATCTGAGATTAATATTAGTATCCTGAATCAAGCTGACAACCTTAGTACAATTGATAATTCTATTGAATGTACCTATGCTGAATTTAAAAGCTTTAATATACCCAAAAATGTTTATGACAATATTGCTACTTCAAAATATATTTCAGAGGTTAAAGATAGTATCGGCTTACCATTGCTTAGAAAAACAGGCGAGGTTTATTATTCTGTACATCCAATCAAAACAGACAGCAATAAAAAGCTTTATGGATTTATAATGTATAACGAGCAGGGTAAGCTTATTGACGGATGGTGTGCTGACAGGCTACTTAACAAAGGTGATTTTAGTGAGCTGTTAATAGGAAAAAGCTTGAGTGATACCACAAAGCTAGACCCATACTGTAGCTTTATGGAGGAGATGAATACCAATAGTGCTACAAGCTACCACAAGCTTTCTAGAGGGAAGATATATGTTATAAATTATCAGCGTAACGATAAAAACAGTGATTATACTATAAAGAATATGCACTTTATCAATGACCCTTGCAACTTTACTAACTGTATTTTTCAGAAGGATTTAGAGCTAATACTTTAATGATTATAGCTTTATAGTTGTTATTAAGCATTTTATTAAATTTGTATTTTACTTTTATTGAAATATAGATTATTTTATAGTAAAATATCACTGAGGTGAAGTTATCTATGATGGTTTCAACAAAGGGCAGATATGCACTTAGGGTGTTAATTGATCTTGCACTGCACCCAAGAGATGAATATGTGTCATTAAAGGGCATTGCTGAACGTCAGGATGTATCTATGAAATATTTAGAGACTATAGTTGCTACGCTTTCTAAAGCTGGTTATCTTGAAAGTCTAAGGGGTAAAAACGGTGGATATAGATTAAAGGATAACCCTGAAAATTATACAATTGGTTCTGTACTGAAGCTTACTGAGGGTACACTGGCACCTGTGGCTTGCTTAGAAAATTGTAGTATAGAGGAATGCTCACGCTCTGCAAGCTGTCTTACTCTACCACTGTGGCACAAGCTGGATAGTATTGTAAACGAATACCTTGACAGCGTAACTATAGCAGATTTAATTAACAAAACAATAGAGATATAATCTCAAATACTATTTTAAATACAGAAATACTTTCAGTATATTTTAATGTTGTTTAGTATAAATAATTAACCGAAGGCTAGATTAATATACTTTATCCTTCGGTTTCATTTTTAGCTTGAAATTACAAACTGCAAAATATACTGTGAATTTTTTATATTTTTTAAAAAATACACTAATAAAATCTGCTTTTTTTATCGCTTGACATAATCGGTAAAATTTGATAAAATTCTTTTCAAATTGTGTATGGAGGATAGAAATGGACACTGATGAAAACAGTAGTAATATTAATTATATACTACTAAATAAAACTGATATTTTGCATCATATTTATTTATTCCTTGAAAAAATTATAAATTGATTTTAACTTCTGATTACATTATAATGAACAGATTTCTAATTTATATTTTAAGGAGATAATAAAATTGATTCCATCTATTATTTTACAGTTAGTACTTATTGCATTAAATGCAGTTTTTGCCTGTGCAGAAATTGCTATATTATCAATGAATGAAAATAAGCTTACAAAAATGGCTGCTGAAGGTAACAACAAGGCTAAAAAGCTAAAAAAACTTACAAGCCAGCCAGCTAAGTTTTTAGCTACAATACAGGTTGCTATTACACTTTCTGGGTTTTTGGGCAGTGCATTTGCAGCAGATAATTTTTCTGAGGTGCTTGTAAATGCTCTTCTAAAGCTTGGTGTACCAATACCACAAGAAACACTTGACACTATTGCTGTTATTGCAATTACAATTATACTTTCATTCATTACTCTTGTTTTTGGTGAGCTTGTTCCAAAACGTTTAGCTATGAGAAAAACCGAGCCACTTGCACTTGCTCTTGCAAGCCTTATAAGCTTTATCTCTAAGGCTTTTGCACCAATAGTATGGTTGCTTACAGCGTCTACAAATGGCGTAATCCGTTTATTTGGTATTGACCCTAACGCTGATGATAACGAGGTAAGCGAAGAGGATATTCGTATGATGGCTGATGCTGGTAGCGAAATGGGTGCAATTAACGAGGAAGAAAACAGCATTATTCAGAATATTTTTGAGTTTGACGATATTTACATAGGCGAAATTATGACTCATCGTACAGAGATAGTTATGCTCTGGATTGAGGATAGTATAGAACAATGGCAAAAGATTATCAAAAGCAATACACACGTTTTTTACCCTGTTTGTGAAGACACAGCAGACCGAATAGTTGGCGTACTGGACTCTCGTAAATTTCTACGTTTAGACGACCAAACAAAGGAAAACGCATTAAAAAATGCAGTAGATAAGCCTTACTTTGTTTCTGCTTATCTAAAGGCTGACGAATTATTCCGTGAAATGAAGAAAAACAAAACCTACTTCTCTATTGTTGTAGACGAGTTTGGTGGCACAGACGGTATTGTTTCTATAAATGACCTTATAGAAGAAATCGTAGGTGAATTTGAAAATGTTCGCACAGATTTTGATAAGATTGACGATAACACATTTAAAGTTAAATGTAGCATCGAGCTTTCTAAAATAGAAAAGGCTTTAAAGGTGAGCCTGAAAAGCAACGCTGTAACTCTTAACGGTTGGATTATAGAGCATCTTTCTACAGTACCAGAGGCTGGCTATGAGTTTGAATATGGTAACGCTAAATTTACTGTTACAGAGTCAAACGAAAAGCAGGTTATAAGCGTTATAGTTAGTATGAAGACTAAAGATAACAATGACGACAAAGACGAATAATAATAAATCAAAATGGACGTGTTTTCAGCACGTCCATTTTGATTTATATATGTTATACTAATCTAGTTCTATAGATGAAAAAAAGCTCAAACTTTTTGCTGATTTTAAATTATGTTATACTAATACCTGATTAAACGATTGAATAGATTGTCGAGCAGAATTTGCTCAGAACGAGGACGA
>JAXJJE010000204.1:0-3190 GCA_036298405.1 Acutalibacteraceae bacterium | reverse complement strand
TAGCTCTTGAGGCTGGTACATACACATTCAGAATGGATGAGTTCGGTACACCAATGGGTGGTAAGTATTCATTTACTGATACTTCAAACAATATGACTTACAATGCTACCTATGCTTCAGCAACAACAATGACAGCAACAGGTGGCAAGTACACATTCACATACAATGTGAATACAGATAAGCTGCTAGTTACTAAGGCGTAAGCTTTAAAATTTAAGTCATTATTATTTTCTGCAAATTATAGAAGCTTAAAATATATAGTGAATATAAAGCTGAAATAATTGTAAATAATAGTTAATTCATAATGGGATATCTTGCTTTTATGTGAGGTATCCCATTTTCATATTATGCTAATGCTATGCAAAAAATTCCACCCCATCCAATTGCAGGGGTGGATTAACTTAAAAGCTTTTGCTGGTCTGCTTTATACTAAAGTATGCTAAAAAGCAGTAAAGAATTTGCAAGCAGATTTTGTGCCAAAGAATACAGTCCTGCAGCAAGGCTGTTGCCTTTAATTTATGATTTAATCTATACAAATACTTAGTTATTGTCATTTAAAAAAACAATAAAATCTTGCTGTTAATACTATATAAATTTATAGTGTTAATTTTTCACAAAAACCTTTGACAATTATGCATATATGCGTTATCATATTTATTAGCGAATATAATAAAATTTTACTGTTCTATGTTGTTTTTTTGTTATTACTGTATCAACACAAAAAGAAAAGACCCGACTAATCGGGTCTTTGAATCACACACTGTGATAGCTGTTAAAAAACAGCGAGCTGAGTAAACTTTTATTTGAACTCATAGTGTAATCTCATAAGGTTTTGAGATGTTTATACTATAACGCATTATTTTTATTTTGTCAATAGAAAGGGTTGATTTTTTGGAAAATTATTATGTAGGTCTTGATATAGGCACTGACTCTATAGGCTGGGCAGTTACACACGAAAGCTATCAGCTTGCCAAATTCAAAGGTAACGCAATGTGGGGTGTGCGACTTTTTGACGAAAGCGAAACAGCACAGGAGCGTAGGGGCTACAGAGCTTCACGCAGAAGAACCTTCAGACGACACGAAAGAATAGAATGGCTGCAAATGCTTTTTAATGCTGAAATAGCTAAAAAGGATGTAGCCTTTTTTCAAAGATTAAAAGAAAGTAATCTTTATTTAGAGGATAAAAGCACAGCTGTACCATACGCTGTTTTTGCTGATGACGATTACACCGATGTGCAATTCCACGAGGATTACAAAACTATATTTCACCTCAGAAAGGAGCTTATCGAAAACAAGGCTCCACACGATGTAAGACTTGTTTATCTTGCTTTGCACCATATTATAAAAAACAGAGGACATTTTTTATTTGACAATCTGGGTGATGACTTTAACTCTGTACAATCATTCGACAAGCTTTTATTCTCTCTTACTGCGTTTTTAAGCGAGGAATATGAGCTTGAGCTGGAATGTACCGACGCCGAAAAGGCTGGTGATATTCTTAAAAGCAAATCACTTAATAAAACTGCTAAATCCTCACAGCTTGCAACGCTATGTGGCATTACCCCAAAAAAGAATGTACAGCAAATGTCGATAATAAAGCTTATATGTGGTCAGAAGGTAAAGCTTTCTGATATTTATAACGACAAAGCTCTTGACGAGGACGAAAACTCCAAAATAGACTTCAGCAGTGGCTTTGACGATAATGAAGACGCATATCGTACTCTGCTTATCGATAGATACGAGCTTATCGAAAGGGCTAAAGCAATTTATGACTGGGCTTTGCTTGCTGATATACTTAAAAATGAACGCTATATTTCAGTAGCTAAGGTGAAATCATACGAGGAGCATCAGACAGACCTGAAAATGCTTAAAGACTTTGTAAAAACACACTGCAAGATTAAATATTCCAGAATTTTCAGAGAAAGCAAAAAGGGATTAAATAACTACACAGCATATAGTGGAAAGTACAAAGAAAACGGCAAAAATGGCGTGCTACAGCAAAAGGCTACACAGGAGGATTTTTGTAAATTCCTGAAATCAGAGCTGAAATCCTCCATTACCGATGAACCTGAATACACAGAAATGTTCTCGAAAATAGACAACGGTAGCTTTATGCCAAAGCAGATTATCAAAGACAATGGCGTAATACCAATGCAATTACATCGTGACGAGCTGAAGCAGATACTTAATAACGCCTGCGAATATCTTGAGTTTTTAAATGAAGTTGATACAGATGGTATAACTGTTAAGGATAAGATAATAAAAATCTTTGAATACAGAATACCTTACTATGTTGGTCCACTTAACATTCATAGTGATAGACATTGGCTTGTAAGAAGCAATGAAAAAATCTACCCTTGGAATTTCAGTAAGGTAGTAGATATTGAAAAATCAGCAGAGGCGTTTATACAAAACCTCACAAGTAAATGTACATATCTACCAACAAAAGATGTAATACCTAAAAATTCCATACTGTACTCTCGATTTACTGTGCTTAACGAGCTTAACAACCTGTGTATAAACGGTGAGAAAATTGATGTTGAATTAAAGCAAAGTATTTTTAATTCGCTGTTTCTGGTAAGAAAACGAGTTACTCAAAAGGCAGTTAAAGAGCATATCGCTTCACTTACAAACGAAAAAAATATTGAGCTGACTGGCATTGACGGGGATTTTAAAGCTAATATGCGTTCATATATAGAGCTTAAGCCGTTTGGTCTTACAGAGGAAGAAATGGAATCTGTTATCTCTGCAATTACAATTTTCGGAGATGATAAAAAGCTTCTACGTAAGCGTTTAAGAAATCAACTGGGCAGCCATATAGATGATGAGGCTATACGCAAAATCAGCCGACTGAAATACAGCGACTGGGGTTCGCTGTCAAGAGAATTATTAACAGAAATATATGATTTTTCTGCCGAGACAGGAGAGATAACAGACAACATAATAAACACCCTATGGAATACCAACGACAACCTTATGGTACTTCTTGGCTCAAAATATAACTTTGGCAAGGCTATCGAGCAGGCTGTGCTTGGCTGTAAAAATCAGGGTACACTTAAAGAAATGGTAGAAGACCTGTATGTTTCTCCTAAGCTAAAACGCCCTATATATCAGTCACTGAAAATTGTTGAAGAAATAACCAAGATTATGGGTTATGCTCCTGCTAAAATCTTTGTTGAAATGACTCGCC
>JAXJJE010000203.1:0-3269 GCA_036298405.1 Acutalibacteraceae bacterium | reverse complement strand
TCGTCCTCGTTCTGAGCAAATTCTGCTCGACAATCTATTCAATCGTTTAATCAGGTATTAGTATCAGTTCTAAACAGGTATTTGTATAAAAAACAAAAGCGAGAGATGTTATCATAAACATTCTCTCGCTTTTTCATCATGCTGAAGTATCATCGCCTCAGCTTTTTTCAAAACTCTCAGGTCATTTTCATATCGGCACATTTTTTGTGCGTCAGCAAACGAAACCCATGTGTAGAGGTCGATTTCTGACCTTTGTATTTTAACGTTAGAGGTTTTCGATTCTGCTAAAAAGAAAACAACTCTCTTTTTTATTTTTCCAAACGGAACATAATCACTTATCTGACGGTAATTATCATAGAAATTAACAGATAAACCAGTTTCCTCTTTTATCTCTCGGGTAGCTGTCTGGTGCTCGTTCTCACCCTTTTCTATATGACCCTTTGGGAAGCTCCAATATCTGCCGTTATGGTTCTTTACAAGCAGTACCTTTATACCGTCGCTGAATCGGTGAAAAACTATTGCACCACAGGATTTTTCATAAAGGCAGGTCATTTTATTGTAGCGTACATTTCTAACCTCGCCTAAAAGCTCTTTTATTTCTGGCTCGTAAAATATCTGTCCACTTGGTGCTGCAATAAATTTTATATTGTTATTCAGTTGAGTAGTAGCAATTACTGTGCAATGAACAACATCGGGCAATGGTGTTCGTGAAAACACTACAATGCTTGTGCGTCTGTACTTTTTGTTTGCACATTTGCTTATATATCCTGTATAAACGCCTTTTTTAGAAATTCTACCAAGTATTGATACATCTATAAACGCTCCCAGCACAGCAATCACCACCCTTCTTAATCTTATTTTTATCAGAACATTGCGTCTGTTTTTGCTGTTTTTGCTGCTGTGTTTGCAGACATTACACCATTAAGGTACACAACATCTTTAATTTCATTTTCTTCAAGATAAGCCTTGATATTGCGTTCAAAGTTATCTATATCTATTAAATGCACTTCGTTATAATTCGCAGTAAGAAATGGTGCTACACCATAGCCAAGCTTGTCTGCTATAACTGCAATTTTACCGTTTTCTATATCGCTGTTTTCAAGCACTGTATAAGCACAGTCGGCTGTGTTGTATATATCAGCAGGTGTGCTGTCTGCACTGAAATCATAATTATAGTAGCTTAGCTCTGCCATTTCGTCACTTGCCTTAGGCATAGCCTGTACACTTACGCTTTCTGGCAGGCTGTAGTATGTTACAGTATCAGGATTTTCTAAAAGCATAGGATTACCGTTTTTAGTTTCTTTAGACACTGTTGCTGTTATATGTGAACCAAGCACATTATCAGACACCGTTACAGCCTCAAAGCTGTTTATATCCTCTGCTGTTATCCCCAACGAGCCTGCTAAGGCTGTGTAGGTGTAATATGCACCAAGCTGCGTAATGCTTTTATCTGTATTGTAATAAAGCTTTTCGTTTCTCTTTTCTCCCAGAGCATTGTACACATCTACTGGTGTAACATCTTTTGAGAGATTAGAAAAAATAGTAGAGATATTCTCCCACTGATTGTTAGAAACAGTTTTGCTTAAACGCTCTGGCAACGCTATTTCGACAGCAGATGGTACAACTACACTGTACACATTATAATCCTTGCCCAAAAGTGTTTTATAGTTGTTAACACTGCTGGCATATGCCTTTGCGTCAGTTACACTACCCTTAAACACCTCGTAGCCCTTGTTTTGCCATATATATACAGCACCATCTAAATAGCCGTCTGACTTATCGTCTGTGCTAATACGTGGCAGCTCCTTCATTGCAAGTGCGTGTGCTGTATCCTGCTGTGGCTGTGTTGCCTGCATAGATGCTGTTGGAGCCTGATAATTATTCATAGCATTCTGACCACGCTGTACTAAATACACCACAGCATAGCCTGCTGCTGACAGCATAGCAACTGCTATAATACCTGCTAACACCTTGCCGAATATATTTTTACGCTTTTTCTTCTCATTTTTAACCTTTTTCGATTTTGAAGAAACCTCTTTTTTTGCCATAAAATTATATTTCCTTTCAATCTTTTGAGAAAATACCACACTAATTATAATATAAAATAGCTTTAATATCAAGGTGTACAACGCTGTTTAAACAGTAATTTATAAAATTATTTATAGTAATATCAAATCAACTATACCGAAGAATATATACCATATTCAAATTATTTTCTCTGTCATACCTATATTGATACTGAGGCTACTTATTTTTGCAACCTTTATCTGTTGAGAAAAATCACACATACATATAGCACTTAAACAGTTAATTCACCCTGCTTTTAACCCAAATTAACCTAAACATAGATAAAAAACTTTATTTTGTTTGTCTAAACAGTTGATTTTTACGCTTTAAAATGTTAAAATATTTATTATTTTAATCAAAGAGGTTATTATTATGACGATAGTTCATCTACTAGAAAAAAATGCCAGAGAATTTCCTAAGGATATTGCTTTGGTAGAAATAAACCCAGAACAGCCCGAAACTCGACGCATAACCTGGAACGAATACGAGCTTGTAGAGCCTACACACCGTGTTCCACATTATCGCCGTGAAATCACATGGGAGGTTTTCAACGAGAAGGCTAATCGCTGTGCCAATATGCTTATGCAAAATGGTATAGGCAAGGATAAAAAGGTTGCTATTTTACTTATGAACAGCCTTATGTGGCTGCCAATATATTTTGGTATACTAAAGACTGGTGCTTTAGCTGTGCCACTTAACTTCAGATATTCACCAGACGAGATTGAATATTGTCTTGAGCTTGCAGAGGCTGATGTGCTTATCTTTGGCCCTGAGTTTATCGGCAGAGTTGAGCAGATTGCAGACAAGGTATCTAAAAAGTGCAATCTTATCTACTATGGTGACGGTTGCCCTGCTTTTGCAGACCAATACCGTGACCTAGTTTCTGAGCACTCTGGTAACTTCCCAGAGTGTACATTAGAGGAGTCTGACAATGCTGCTATTTATTTCTCATCTGGTACAACAGGCTTCCCTAAGGCTATTTTACATAATCACGAAAGCTTAATACACTCTTGCAGAGTTGAGCAAAACCACCACAGTCAAACAAAAGACGACTGCTTCCTGTGTATACCACCACTTTATCACACAGGTGCTAAAATGCACTGGTTTGGTAGCTTGCTGACGGGCTCTAAGGCTATTATACTAAAGGGTGCACAGGCTAAAAATATACTTGAGGCTGCAAGCTCTGAGCAATGCTCTATTGT
>JAXJJE010000202.1:0-14156 GCA_036298405.1 Acutalibacteraceae bacterium | reverse complement strand
TCGTCCTCGTTCTGAGCAAATTCTGCTCGACAATCTATTCAATCGTTTAATCAGGTATTAGTATTAAAGATTTATGGCGTTAAGTATTAATCAGGTATAGTATTACATCAAAACATAAAAAAGCTCTACGGGAATTTTATCCCATAGAGCCCCTTTTTATACCGTATTCTGTTTTGTAACAACCCTTTGTATTGATGTAATTTTAATTTAATCAAGCCTCTACCCTTTCACAGCGTACTGTTACACGTTCTCTGCCACTGATTGTACAGGTGTATAGCGATAAATCCCATTCACTGTTGCATAAATATTCAGATTGATGAGGTTGCAAAATTTCTATATCTGCCACCTCATAATTAAATACATTGCCATTAACATCTGTAAAATTGACTGTATCACCAAAGCCTAAAGAGTCTATATACCCAAAGTGCGAAGCAAAATTATGTGCACCAATAACCATATTATCAAGATAAGCCGAACCAAAAAATCGGCAAGGTGCTATATTCAGATTTGTCTGATTGCTTGTATTAATTACCGGCAGTGACAAACCCAGCTTTGGTATTTCTATATATCCGATATACTCTATGGTATATACTATTGTGGTTGGCATTTGAACGCTTTGATTACCTGCACTCATCTGTTCCTTAACCTTTTCGTCATAGTCAAACTCTATATTAATGTTGCTTTTTTCAGGCACCTCTGGCATTTCGTCGATTATATGCTGTAACACTTTTTGCGAGATAACCCCTGCCTTCTTTGACTCATAAAAATTATAACCGACTAATCCAAATGCAGAAATAACCATAGCTACACCTAGGCATAAACAGACAAACGACAGCCTATTACGCTTCATCATTTTTACCTCTGCGTAATATTACACCTAAAGCTATCATAGCACCACCAGCTAACAAAAGCAAGGGCACAGGCCACCAAAGCTGACCAGTTTGTTCTATATCCTTGCGACTATTAAGCAACTCAAAGCCTGTTTTTGTTTGTGTAATCTCCAAAACATAATTAGCAGGAACCTCCTCGGTTACTGTCCACTTTCCTAGTGGTGATAGGTTTGTCCATTTATATTGCCAATCAGTTTTTCCTGACAGGGTTACAGTGTCGTATTTTTCTCCATTTAACAAAAGATGTACGGTAATCTTTGTTGGGCGTTTTTCCTCATAGCCCTTATCGTTCCACTTTTTAACTACTGTTAAATCAACTGGAATTTCCTCGGTACCTACTGGTACACTTTTTACATTTAAGGTAACTGCATAATCCCAGCTATTTTCAACAGCATTTTCATAAGGTAATATTACTAGCTGAGGCATAGTGTAATGTGTGTAATTATACATTTTTATAGGCTTACCAATTATCAGATACACACCTACCTGAAGATTATCTGCAACAGCACTACCTGTGCTGTCTGTTTTTAGTGTGTAATCTGGTTTAGTTTTGCCAATTGAGTCTTTAAGAAGCTTAGCAGCTTTGGTAAAGCCCTCATTATCCAAACCATTAAGCTGTACCCCACTATTTTTAAAGTTATCAACCAGTGTCATAGTTTTATCGGTAGAAATATCTGCCACACGATAAATATCAAAGTCTGCACCAGTAAGTGGCTTTTTTTCATACATATAATTAAGTGTCAAGCTACACTCCTGATTAACGTCAAACACATCCAGTGCTGTGGCAGAAAAGCATACAAGTGAAATAATCTGTAAAATTACAAGTACACTTGCTATAAAATTACAGCCTTTCTTCATCTTCACCACTCCTTATCACACTTGATTTTCTGCGTATTTTAATATTATCGCATATAGAAATTACTGTAAACATCATAATTATTATTGGTACAGCAAGTATTGCTGCTACAAGCAATCTGTCTATCTTAACTGCATCAGAGGTTATTCTCACTTTTTTAGCAGCCTCTACGTTATCAACTCTGTGTCCACGTATTAAAAGACGATGGCTGTTTATTCCATAGGGTGTACAGGTTACAAGCGTTACCAAATCCTTACCATACTCAATACGTAGGTCGTTGGTTTCTTTAGGCTCTACTATACGTATCTGATCAACCTCATAGGTAAGCTCTTCATCTAACACGTGCAACACAAACAGGTCACCAACTATCATTTTATCAAGGTTTGTAAATAATGTTGCCGAAGGTAAGCCTCTGTGACCTGAAATAACACAATGTGTACCTTCTCCACCAACAGGTAAGCTACTCCATTCCAAATGCTCTGCTGCTATACTTAGTGCGTCATCTGTACCATGGTATACAGGCAACATACAATTTATTACTGAGATTTCAACATACCCCATAACACCATCACCCGATATATTCAGTGAACTTTTGTATTCATCCAATTGCTCTTTTGACAGAAAAAAACCGTTGTTATCCTCTGCAAGTTTTTTGTTATAGGCTCGTGCCGATTCCCAAAGCCTGTTATACTCATCTTCGTTCATATTTTTTACCTTTTCCTGATACGACTCAACTACACCCGATTGAACAGTTGAGTTCCACCAATCACTAAAGCTTGGGTACAGCAACAAGGACAACCCAAAAATCGCTGCAAGCGTAAAAAATATTGTTGACAACTTGCCCTTTTCCATTTTGGACTCTCCTTACTGCTATTTAGAGGGAGGCTAAGCCTCCCTCTTTAACACATAGCTAATTAATTATAAGCAATCATAAGTGATTAAGCTATTTCTTCCTTCATACGCTTCTTAGTAATTAGGAATATAACTGCACCTATAAATACTACAGAACCTGTAACGTAGAATATTGTTCTACCAATACCACCTGTGCTTGGTAGCTCGCTACCTGAACGGTTTTCTACATCAGATGTCAATTCGCCTGTTACAGCACCATTTGTATCAGTTGATGCAAATGAAATTGCACCACCAACTGTTGATTTAGCCTCAAGACCACTTAGCATTGTGCTACCATCAATCATCTTTACGTGGTTAGCAGTTACCTTGAATACTACAGGTTCAATTGAGTTATAGCCTACAGGTGTAACTGTTTCTTCTAGTTTATAGTAACCATCATCAAGACCCTCAAAGCTGAATGTTGTTGGGTTGCCACTAGTTGTGTCAGCATTTGTCTTTTTAATTGCAACTGGAATATATTTACCCCATGCACCTGCTGTTGCGTTCTTTTCGTAGCCCTGTGCTGTTAGCTCTGCTTCTTTTTCTGGTGTTACTTCGTCTACAACGTAAGAAGCAACAAACTTATACAATGTAAAATCTGCACCCTCAAGTGGATTTTTGTTTAAATCTACCTTGTTGAATGTAACCTTATATGTAAATACAATTACTGTATCCTCTGGTGTTTGACCAAATGTGTCGCCGAATGGGTTATTGCTGTACTTTAGCTGATAGTCATTTGGGTTACCCTCTACACCAATAACTGCATTTTCGTTAAGTAAACATTTATAGTCAAATACTACAGTTGACTGATTTATTACATTGTGTAAAGTGCCATCAGCAAATAATGATAGATAGTCACCACCAACAGTTTTGCTTGGGTCGTTATATTTACCTTCATTTGTTGTATAGCCCTTTGCTGGATATACGTATAGTCTTTGTGCTGTCTGGTTACCCTCTGCATCTGTATCTGTTTCGATTTCATAGATAAAGTCAGCAGTAGCAGCTTCTGGTGAGTTTTTCTCTGCCAAAACAGGCTCTATACCAGTATTAGGCATAGAAATCTTAAATGTTGATGGATCGTAAGTAAGACCCTCTTCTACGTTATCGCTGATGATAAATGAGTAATACTTATATGCAGCAGCATTGTTAGGCATATCTATTGTAATACGATAAGGAACAAGGTCACCGATGTCGTAGTCAGCTGTATCCTGTAGCTGTGTTTCGTCCTCTGAATGAGGTGTTGCCTCCAGATTCTTGTCTGCTGGGTTAACAAGTGAGTCGTTCTCGTCGTCAACCTTTTTATCAGTTGTAATTTCGTCTGGCTTAGCATTGATTGATACAGATGTATCACCTACTGTATCAACCATTACAAGTGAGTTTGACTTGTTCTGAGTTGACAGGTCAGTTACATCAGCAATAAGCCAATAGCCCTGTGGAAGTGTTGCTGATTCTCCTGTCCAAGAAGCATCGTCAGCAATACCCTTTTCTATAATCTGACGATAAACATCGTCTGCAAAGTGACGCATATCATCAGCAGCTGTTAAACGGCTTATAGCATCAACTATTTTTTCGCTTGTTGCTGTTGCAGCGTCAAGACCAAGCTCATCAACAAGAATATCCATATATTTTTCATTAACCTTGTAAGCAAAGTTTGTTCCACTTACCGATGCCTCTAAAAGCATAAATGCCTTATAGTCACGGGTTGTTGTATCTCCTGTAATTGTGATAGCTGTATCAACAGCCATTGCATTAACTGATAATGCAAGAATCATAACGATTGAAATAATAACAGATAAAAAGCGTTTCATAATTATATACTCTCCTTTTAATTTTTATTTTTGCTTTTTACTATTTAAGCTTTATACTATTTCTGTTCTGACTGGTAAATATCTTTTCTGCATATTTTTCACCTGACTTTATATCCTTTTCTTAACAGACTACAGCTTTTATGTAATATGCTATTAGTCAGATAAAAAATATGCTTAAAATATTATCTACTGTTTAGAACAGAAACAGTATTTACCCAAAGAAGGGTAACAAATTTTTATTATACTGCTGTTCCCCCTCTCTTTCGCTTTTTGCAAAGCTGGATAATGCACATTGTAGCAGAACCCGATATAATCAAGCCTGCAAATGCAAATATAACTGTTCCTATGCCACCAGTGCTTGGAAGCTCATAAATGGCTGGAACATTTTTAACGGTGAAGCCAGCACCGTTTTTACCATATACTGTAGCAATAACACTTATGCTCTGGTTAGTAATATTAGCAGTGTTAGTAGTAACTCCTGCATAATTTGGCGACAGCTCTAAATATGAATTACCCCACCAGCCAAATCTTATTAACCCATTAACAATTGCAACTATTGACGACGCTGATATGTCACCATTCATCGACAGCTTATTATCCCATGAGCATACTAAATATTGCTTTGTACCTACATTCTGCATTACCATTCCACCATTATGACTTATCATCATCCATTGCTGATTGAGGTCATTTGAATCGTTTGGTAATGTGGTTAGATTATTATTTTTATCAACTGCCAGCGAATAGGTACCAGAAGAAAATCTGTAGGTTTTATTATGCTCTATTGTATTTGTTTGTTGCCACACAACAGCTGGCAAAGCGTCCAGCTCAATGGCACTTGAATAGAATGGAGCATAGCCTGCTGATTCATCCTCTTTTACTGTATACTTAATTACTGTTTTACCGTCTGCCTTGTAGTACGGCAGGTCATAAAAGCCACCCTTCCAGCCGTTTTCGCTGTTAAGTGTAATATCTCTGCCTGTATCCTTACCGTCAAAGTACAGGCTAAAGGTAGCTGAATCATCCTTATGTAATTCATTTCCATCAGCCCATACCTTGGTAACCTCTACATAGGTCTGCTCCTCTTCATCTAAAGGTATATTAGTAATACCTGCAAGGTAGCCTGTAAGCCTCTCTTTTTTATAAAGCGTAAACGCAAGACCGTCTTCGGTAACAGCTTTAGAATTAGCACCATACTGATAATAAACATCCTCATCGTGAATCATCAATCTTGAGTTTAAATAATAAACAACCTGATTAAGATTAGTAGAATCATCATTAACACCATAGAATTCTTTCGATTTACGATTAAAGGTTAGTGTATAGCCCAAAGCATTTTTCAAATGGAAGCCATCAAGCTCTGTTGTAACTACCCAATGTGCAGCTGCACTGGCGTCTTGCTTTGCTGTTTCTGGTGACAGCCATCCAAAACCATTTTGATTATATGTAAGTGCTTGTCCGTTATGGACTAATATATATGTCTCACTGTCTGACATCTGGTCTACCTGTACCCAGTCAACATAATTTTCAACTCGTTGGATTTCATCTTGAGTTGTTATGTAATCTGGAACCAACACCTCTTCTACTGCATAGACAATTTCTTTGTCTGTGCCGTCTTTGCTGTGCTTTGGTAAACCTGTCCAGGTATAAGACCAGCCGTTACCTTCGTTGAGCTTAGCTGTTCGTCCTAACGGAACACCGTCGGCAGTAAGATATACTGTAATTTCGTTCGGAAGATTTTCAGAGCCCTCTGCCCAGTTTTTTTCTACTCTTACCTGAGTAGTTTCACCTTCCTGCTGGTTAGTCATACCAAGCTTAACCAGCTGTAATTTGTTATCTACTTCCTTTGAGATAATCTTGAAGCCCTCAGTTGCCACACCATTATAGCCGTGCAGCGTTGTGGTTTCGATTGAAGCTGTACCACGGTTATTAAGTGTAACTCGTATAAGGTCGTCAGATTCTGGATAACCAGCAGGGGGCTTTGTTTCTTTTATATAGTAGGTTTTACCTGCTGATATACCCCAACAGGATAATTTACCAGCCTCATTTACGGTAAATGTACTTTTTGCCTTATCTATTATATCGTCCTTCAAATCATCCTTGTGAGCTTGATTTGAGTCCCATAGCTCAGCAAGCTGTGGCACGCTATGCTCGGCACAATTACCATTAGCACAAGCTTCGCAGGTATACAATGTAAATTCTGCACCAGCAAGCTTTTGTGCTGTGGCAATATCTTCTTTTGTAATCTCCAGCTCATATCTTGGTGCAATGTTAAAGTAGATTGCACAGTTAGACTGCGAGCTACCACGCTCCATATAGTATATTGTCATATGGTGAGTGCCCTCTGAAATGTTTTTACCAATCACTTCTGTCAAAGGCTTCGTAACTGGATTAGCACCATCCTTACCTGTTGTAACTGTACCAGTTGAAAAATCAATCTGACCAAACATTACACCATGCAAGCCACCAATATCAAGCACCAGATCTCCGTCAATAAATACCCATACATCGTCATCACCGTGGAAGTCGAATATCATATGCTCACCATGTGTAGAAATATTACCATAGTTACCATACGCATCCATACTTGCTGTATCATTAGGTAAATAGAACTCGATTTCTGAGCTGAATCCGAAAAAGTAGTTTGTAGTTGCGTCACCTGTACTGTTGTACTCCTGATAGCTTGACGCACCGTCCTTTGCGTCATACTCATAGCCAGGAGTCATTATTCTATCTACATAACTCTGTAGCTGTGATGCTTCAAATATATATGGTGAGTTAAACGGCAGGAAGTCTGAATACTCACCTACGCCAGCATCTTTTCTTGAGTCAGAGGTACGCTCAAGATAATCATACAGATAGAAACGCTGGTCTGTTTGATTATATGACGCTGCATTTCGTCTTGAATCAAGATAATAGTAGCCATCGTGAACACCGTCGTAATTTGGCGTATTAGAATCCATATATTGGAACAAATAGTTACCTGTTCCTATATAATTCTTACCTATTACATTTGTATCAGGATTAAACAGAATATCAATTATATCCTTTCCACCCGAGGCTCGTCTTACCTCATCAATAATTCCTGCTGTAATTCCATCTCCTTGGTTTACATTTGTATTATCTCTATCACGAGGATAAGAGAAATCACCGTCGGCATCGTAGTCTACAAATGCAAAGCCTAGTGTATCTGTATTGTTATAGGCTACTTTACCATTATTGACAATGTGCCAGTTTTCAACGTGACTTCCAGCAGAAATATTACTACTATCAAGCCTTAGGCTTTGCACGTTAAACAATACATTATAGTCAAATACGTGTGTAGTAATAAAATCGTTTGTATCCAGACTGGTATCAACCACATATGCGTTATTCTGACCAACATCATAGGTTGAAGCTACCCAATCGGCATAGAACACCGTGTCTGAATTAACCTGTGCAGTAACAGGGATATTATCATTCGGATTTACCGGATAATATGTATGTGTGTAAATGTTATACCAGCCCTGTAAAGTGTAATCATACTTTGTTGATGATTTCCACGCTTCTGGCAGGGTTATTGTTACAGGCATATTGTTATTTTTGACTACTGGCAGATTAAGATTATCTGCACCGTAGTAGCTCATCATACCACCGTTTGTACCATCAAACCACACATTGTAGAAATCTCCTACCCGTGCAAGATAGAAACGAGTTGCCTGTGAGTTGCCATATACTCTGTTAAAGGTTATATTTCCATTTGAATCTACTGCAATACCTGTGTAATATTCACCATTACCCTTTGCAATAAATGAACCATCGTACTGCCTTGTAAGTGTTATGTTGTATCTACCTGTAGTTGTAGTACCATAGTCGGTATTACTACTGTTAAATGCGTGTAAATATTTGCCAGAACCAAAGTTTTGAACAATATGTCCATTGTTCTCGTAAGCAAACGACCAGAAAATTCCATTGTCGGCATTTTCCCACGAAATAGTTCCATTTGAATTTACTTTTACAGGATGTGCACGACCTATCTTTTCGCTTGCGTTTGAGGTTATAGCATAATAATTACCATTATATTGAGTATAAAGTACATATTGTGTACCTGTACCCATACTTAATGAATTAAAATCTACCCTTGTAGCTGATGTTACATTCAGATTTGCACTATAATTAGAAACCACTGTACCCACTACCGAAAAGCTATTCTGTGTAAACTCCATAGTAGACACCTGATTTTCTTGCACTTCTTCCTGTGGGGCTTCTACCTCTAAAAGCTCTACCCCGTCATCAGCAAAGTGAACAGCTACAATAGTTTCTATCTGGTCAACCTTGATTTTATTATCGTAGCTTATCTGAACATCTACAGCGTCGTCAGGTTCAATAACCTTTCCATCTGAAATAAAGCTGATATCAAAAAATCTTGCGAATGTAACCTCCAGATTTTTTTCAGCGTTTACACTGCTTGCACGCCTTAGCTGTTCTAACGATTGGTCATAATATGATTTGTACTCCTCTGTATCCTGAAGTATCTCTTGAACCTCAAGTGTTGCATTCTGAGGAATATCAGCTTCTTTACCAAATCTAACTGTTACTGTATAATCAGCTCCATTATAGCTTAACATTCCATTATTACTCTGTGGTAAGCTAGCATAGCCTGAAATATCACTGTCAGATGTTTCGTAGGTAACAGACACAACCTTGTTATCTCTGTCACCGATAATAACATTTATTTGTTCTGGTGTTGCTTCTGTAGCTGGAATAAGCTCGTTTACAAATCCAACCTCAGAGCCTATAAAAATAATATCGCCTACCTTTGGCGAATAATCCTTTATATCATTATAGTAGCCTTTTTCTTGTAGCTGTGTTTTCCATAATTCAACATTCGGTGTAAACGGGTAATTCTCTACACAGGCATAGTTAATACAAAAACCGGTAAATAAAACATTCCAATCAGCATAGGCTTCGCCATACCAGGCACCATATCTGCTATAGCCCTTTAGCTTGCCGTCTATTAAAATACAGTTTTGTGTACTTTCGTTATATCCCAGCTGATTTCTTGCAATAAGCATTACATCATTGCACCAATCACCGGTAAGCTTAAGCAACTCAACCTGTGCCTGCCAATCATCTGCTTGTTCTACATCTGCATTAATGTCAAGATTTTCTACAAGACAAGAAGCATTGTGTGTATGCTCGGGAATAGTACAGGTTATATTATTTTCAACATCAGAACATTCTTTGCTGTGTATGTGTTCATCACTACCACATAAATATCCCGAGGTCTGCTCTTCTTCCTTCTCAACAGGATAGCAAGCGTTTGTATGTATATGCTCCACCAGTGTACACACCTGTGTTTGCTGAACTAATCCTGTTTGGCTTACTGTGGATTGAAAGCATTTATCAGAATGTGTGTGGGGCTGTATACCACATATAGGTTGCTTTGCCATTGTTATTGCAGGCAATATTAATGCATAAACCGTACAAAAAACAACTATAGCTATTAAAGCACTAACGAGTCGTTGCCATCGTTTTCTGAACTTATATGACCTGTTTAACCTTGCTATCTTCTGCAATAAAACCTTATTCATATTAACCTCCTTCCCTCAAATTTTACTTACACCTCATTACATTATTTTTATTTACTTATATTAACCCAAAGCTTTCTAAGGGCCATATTCTATATATTATCTTACCTACAATCTGTTCCTCTGCCACACAGCCTACCGAGCTGTGTCGTGAATCTACCGAGGTTGCTCTGTCGTCACCAAGCATAAAATATCTTCCCTCTGGTACCTGATACGGTAGCTCTAAATCACAATTACCAAAGGATTTTTGTTTAACATATGGCTCATCAATCGGTCTTCCGTTAACAAGCACCGTTCCGTCATCCTGAATATCTACCCATTCGCCAGGGCCTGCTATATATCTTTTTATCAGCACACGATTGCCATAATAGAAAGCAATAACATCGCCCTTTTCAAAATTATTTTCTTTAAGCGATATTACAATTTCACCCTCGTGCAAGGTAGGTGCCATAGATGAACCATATATCTGCAAAACTGGTAACCATAGGGTTGCTACAAGCACTGCAATTGCTGCTGATGAAAGCAACACATAAATCGTACTTTTCAATGTTCGTTTATATTTATTTTTGTAGCGTTCTCGTTTTAATTCCTGTTCCAGCTCTTTAGATGTGGGAGTATTTTCTATTTTCATATAATCACCTAATTATCAGAGCTGTTTTTCTCTGCTGACTCAAGCAAAGCCCTTGCCTCTTGCTCCATTCTTGCAGCATTTTCAAGGTATTGGTCTGCAGCTGCCTGAGCTATTTCTATAACCCTATTCACTTCAAGAACAGCCTGTGCAAGATTGCCTGCCTCTTTAATTCGTAGCTGTTTATCAGCAAGCTGAGCCTCTAGCTCTTTAACCCTTTCTTGTAAACGCTCGGTTTCTTTTGTTTGAAAAAACAAAAGCTCCAAAAGCTCTGCACGACTTAATCGTTTAAGTTTTTTATCATCCAATATTCAAACATCCTTTTATACAATCCAAATAAAACAGCAAAATAGAAAAGCAACTAAAGTATTCTTTTTATTTACTATTTTATAAAACTTTTACATTTTCAACAATTTACAATAATGTATTCATATCTAAATATACATTTTAACAGTGATTCGACAAAATGTATATTTTAATACGTGAAATACGCCTAAACAGCGTGAAATACATTAATTTATCTTATTCGGCAATTTATATATTTATAATTATTATACACAGCTGTCTTTATTGCATATTTTACCATATATTTAATAATTTCAATACATAAACTCCCGAAATTCATTTAAATAGCGTGAAATGCATTTAATTATTTATTTGGCACCTTGATTTTGTCTAACACTAAACACCATTTAAGCTGTCTACTGCTTAGAAATGAAATATTACAAACAGCCAGCCACTGTAGTGTTATTACTACGGTAGCTGGCTGTTTTGAATCACTTGTAAAAACTAACTTATTTAAGTGAGCATAATAAAATATGAACCAACAAATATCAGCATTGATATTATTTGTGTTTTATTTAATCCTTTAATAAAATCTGGTGCAGGTAGCTTTTCGATATTTCTTTTCTGAAAGCTTTTACATTCAAATATAAGCCCAACAAATATAAAAAGCATAATTGCTAACGAACCAATATACAATGCAGTTATAATACCAAAGGTAATACTACTATTCAAATATTTTAACAATAAGCAAACTATAAAAACACCTAATGCTATAACAGGAGTACCCATTGCTGTTCGTTTTATTTGTGCATAGCTTTTTGCAGATAGCTGAAATCTTTCTGGCAAAAATTCTTCTTTACAAAGCTCTGGATTGCTTCTTATTATTTTAATGCTGTTTATCACCTTAACATGCAAAACAGCAACTATCATAAACATAGTTATGTATGATAAGCAAAGCCCTAAAAAATTCTTTTCTACAAAAAGCTCTACAAAGCTTTCTTCGTTGTCCACAGCCATAAACATAGGAACACTTACAGAAAAGATAAACCATAAAAAATTCATAACAGTAAATGGAATCTTTATTTTTTTATCATCAAAAAGCTCTTTTGCTGAAAAAACATATAACCCAATGGATATTGCGAAAAATAGTGCCAAAATTAAAAGCTCCAAGATATTTTCTGTATCAATATACCTGTTGTATGGAACAAAAAATAAATACATACTGCCAGAAAACACCCTGCGAATAAAAACAGCCTGTGTTGCTTCAATCAGGTTGTACACTATATTGACCAGAGAAATCAGCAACATAGCACCCTGTAATAGTAGCTCAAGAATATATACAGCTTTTTTCACACATTACACCCCCATAGTTTTCCACTGTACTTTTTGCCAGTAACTATACTGATATATTTTAATTCAAGCTATTTATAACATTACTAATAGCTCAAAAATAAATTAACCACTAAAGGTTCCCAACGCTTTTCCGTCTGATTCTCGTATAACAATATATGGTTTAGTACCCACATAGCCATGAGCCTTGCCATCTTCATCTACATATCCAGGTGGAAAAACAGATTTAACCACCCATACACCATATTCCTCTTTATATTCAGCCACATATTCGTAGTCTGATTCTGTTCGTCCGTAAAGCTCTATCAAAGCAGACTGCCCCTTTTCTACTGCATCCTCCTCAGAGGTGATAGCTCCTAAATATCTGTCAGAAAGCTTATCTACATCGTTCATAATATCATAATCACGATCAGATAACTCGTAATCAACATCTTCACTATGCCCCCAAACCTCATTATGAAGCGCTGTTACAATTTTCTTCTCTTCTTCACTTTCATCAGCTTCGGTAGTAGGTTCTGTTACCTCTTCGGTAGGTGGCTGAGTGGTAGCCTCGGTTGCTTGGTCAGGCTTGTTTACCTCTGTAGCCTGAGTAGCATTTGTAGAATTGCCTGTTTTTTCAGTTTCTTTACCAGTGTTTGCACACGCAGTACACATTAAAGCTAGCATTGACGCTACAACAAGAGCCTTAATAAAATTCTTTTTCATTATGATAACCCCTTTACATATAAAAAAATTCTAAAAACATTCACCATTGCATAACACTTTGGATTTATCAACAGCTTTATTATAGCACTATACACATTTAAACTCAATTAACAACGTAATTTTCAGCACTTATTACAAAAAAAACAATTCAAATTATCACAATAGCATAAATTTGATTTATCAACAATAAAAAAAGCTACACCCCTACCCTTTTGGATAAGAATGTAGCCTTTTGTTATGGGGCACTCCACTAACAAAGTAGACAACCCCTTGTTTTATTACCACATATCAAAAATTCTGGTTTTATTTATTGTAACAATATACTTTTGTGTTTCGTGCCATTTGCTTGAGCATAGATTTGTTGCATAGAAGAACATTACTCTATGTGCAACAGCACTTCTATTCTGGTCGAAAATAAAGTTTACAGCGTTTATTGCATCCTGACTGTAGGTTTCTTTCCAGCCGTCATACTGAAATCTTGTTTGTACCTCTTTAATAGAGCTACAGTTGAATTCAAGGAAGGTATCTCTTAAGCATTGTGCTACTACACAGCAAGCTTCAAAGCCTTCTCCACCTGCTTCACCCTGAACAATCTGGCAAGCAAGCTTTCTATCCTCATCAGATAGTATTACCTGGTTTGTAGAATATGTATAATCAGGATTATCTATTGCTACCAAAAATCCTGCATTATATTGAGCGTCATATTTATCCTGTAGCTCCTGTGACCACTGTGTTGGTGGTTCGGTTGGTGGTTGAGCTACTGAGTAATTCAGTTTTTGTGTTGTAAAAGCAAAAACATCGTCTGGAACAACCTCTACAACTGTCATAGAAGCATACTGTGTTGGTTCTTCAGTAGGAGCCTCTGTTGGTGCTTCGGTAGGCAGTTCTGTTGGTGCCTGTGAAGGTTCTTCTGTTGGTTTTTCTTTTTTTGTAGACTTTTTAGTTGCTTTTTTTACAACCTTTTCGGTTACCTTCTCGGTAGCCTTTTCTGCATTGGCTTTCGCTGATTTTTTTTGGGTTACTTCATAGGCTCCTGTTACATATGACTCTTTTAGTCCACCCTCTTGCATTATTCCACCCTGACACACCATTGTCATTACCAAAGCAAGAGATAAGGCTGTTGCAAATTTCGCTATTTTTTTACCACTCTGCATTTTTCAGTTCCTCTATTTT
>JAXJJE010000201.1:0-3830 GCA_036298405.1 Acutalibacteraceae bacterium | reverse complement strand
GTACTACGACCGTTCACTAGAGGACACAGCCGAAAGCCTTAAATCATTCCTAAAGGGCAACTATGAGAATGATAGTGCCTTAGGTTTAAGTTGTACCGAAACAACCCGAAACACAATGGCTAATAAGCTGTACGGTAAATCATTCCAAGAGCTTTCTGAAAGCCAAAAACAGCTTGCACTATTGCAAATGGTAAAAGAGGCTAATCAATTAAGTGGTGCAATGGGTCAGGCTTCACGAGAGGCAGACGGCTGGGAGAATGTTACAGGCAATCTGAAAGAAAGCTGGAAACAGCTATTAGCTGTTGTTGGTCAGCCTGTTTTACAGGTTGCTACTACTGTAGTACAAAAGCTGTCATCAGCACTACAGGTGCTTACTGCACACGCAAAAACTGCTGTTGACGCTATGTATAAGGTGTTTGGCTGGAAAAAGGAAAGTGGCACAGCCAATGCCTTATCATCTGTTACAGGTGATGCAGATACAGCAACAGATAGTATCGAAGCCACAACAAAGGCTAACGAAAAGCTAAAGCAATCGCTTGCAGGCTTTGACAAGCTTAATGTTATGTCACAGGGTGATAAAAAAGAGGACACCCAAAGCACTGCACCGGCTATTACTCCAATACCAACAGCAGATGTAGCAGAGTCTAACACAAAGCTCGCCAAAACTGAAAAAGCACTGGATAAAATTAAAAACAAGCTTAAAGAAATATCATCTAAGCTTGGATTTGATACTATTTTCAGTACCCTAGGTAGCAGTATAGAACGTAAGCGTCCTACTATGGAAAAAGCCTTTGCTACGTTTAAAAGTGGATTTTCCAGCTTTGGTGTATCGGTTGGCGATATATTAAAAGGTGCGTTTAATATAGCAACAGAAAGCTTTGCAACCTGGGCAACCGAAAATCAAGGAACTATAGGCTTGTTTTTCGATAACATTCAAAGCAATTTTGCTAATACAGCAGAATTTATGGGAGGCATAGCCTCAGAGATATCAGAGGTACTTACCGGTTGGTGGTACAAAAATGGTCAATCAGCGTTTAAAGATATATGCAGAGCCTTTACCGATGTTGGTACAACTCTGCTGAATGTGTACAACAAGTGGATTAAGCCTGTTATTGATTGTGTTGTAGGTATATTTCAAGACTGTTGGGACTATACCCTGAAACCTATATTTGAGCAGGTAGTTATATTTTTCGGGCAGCTGATGGAGTGTATTGCTACCGTATGGAATAACTTTTTATCGCCAATAGTCAACTGGATAATTGATTTCTGTGTGCCTTTAATTAAAAACTCATTAAGCATAGTGCGTAGTGTCTTTCAGATGGCTTTTGATTATATTGGTGGAGTTGTAAAAGACTTTGTAAAAATGCTGGGTGGTGTGCTTGATTTTATTACAGGTGTCTTTAAAGGTGATTGGGAAAAGGCTTGGACTGGTATTAAAGACTTTATCGGTGGTACCTGGAATATGATGTGGGCTGGCATAAAAGGCACAATCAACCTTATGATTGACGGTATAAATGCCTTGTGGACTGGCTTCTATACAGCCTTAACAAGCATAATCAATGGTGTAGGCAGTATTGCTAAAACCATTGGCGAGGTATTAGGCACAGATGATTGGGGCTGGGATGTTCCTTCAAAGCCACCACTTATCCCAAAATTAGCAAAGGGTGGTCTTGTAAAAGCTCCAACACTTGCTTTAGTAGGCGACAACGCAGGTGCAAGCACAGGCAACCCAGAGGTAGTAGCACCACTTAACAAGCTACAGGGTATGCTTAACCAAAGTGATGGCAGTGCAGAGGATACAGCTATTCTGTCACAGATTTTGCAGTATCTTATCAAGATTTATGAGGCTATTACATCAGAAGACAATACAAGCATTATCGAGATTATCGCTAAGCTTGATGACGGTGTGCTGTTTAAGAGAATGATAGAACTTAATAAGCAATATAAGAAACGACATAACGACAAAAGTGCGTTTGTGTAAGGAGTGATTAAAATGGAATATCAAGGATATTTACTGGCGTTTGGTGGCTATAAGCTACCAAACAGCTATTTAATTCAAAAAGGCTATACAAGCACCCCAAACCAACGCACCGAGCTGTCGGCTTATCGTGATAACTTCAATAGCTTACATAGAGTGACATCGCCAAACCATAAAACCACTATCAGATTTACAACAGGTGTGTTACACCTCGCCGATAAATTGGATTTACAATCAATAATGGAAAAAGGCTTAGTAGACCGTACCCAGCGAAAATACAGCGTAACCTACTGGAACGAGGAAACAAACCGATATATAACCAGTTACTTCTATATCCCTGATGTAACATATTCTGTTATTGATATATCGGATTCCGATATAATATACAGCTCGGTTAGCTTTGAACTAATCGAATACTAAGGAGGCAACAATGGCAGTAATAGACAGACAGCTTGAAATACGCTTCCCGAATAATGACCATGAAACCATAACAGGCAGTAATATCATAGCCGAGAGCATGGTGCTTACTCGTTCAATCTGTGACGATGAATTCAAGCTAGGTGGCTGTATAGCCACCAGCTTTGAGGTTCAGCTTATAGATGTATCGCCATATATACTTGATGGTAAACGCATACAGGCTGTATTGCTTGAATATACAGACGAAAAAACAGTGCCTTTAATACCGAGCGATACCCTATACCCAAGTGATACTCTTTACCCTGGCAGAACAGCAGACGAGCCTACAGAAACAATAATCTTCACCGGCACGATAGACAGCCTTAAAAGACAGCAGCACAGACAGGTGCTTAATCTGATTGCGTATGATGATATCTACACAATCATGCAGAAAAATGTGTACATATGGCTTTGGAATCGAGCTTTTTATGCAAGTGGCGAAAAACTAGCTACTATTATAGAAACTCTTTTCGATGTCGCTTTGCAAAATAAAATCCCATACAAGGTGAGGTGGCAGACCTCTGGCAAGAACGACAACTACAATTCAGCTACACAGCTATCACCAGCTCTTATCAAAGAGTGCTACAACGGTGATATAACAGCCTGTGAGGTGCTTCGTTCTGCTAACGAGCTTATGGGGTGCTTTGGATATATTACAGGTGACGGTTATTACAATACCTTAAGACTTGGCAAAAGCAAGGTCTACAACATAGAACGCTTTGAAAGTCTTGAGTTTGAGGAATACGAAACAGCCGAGATTGACATTGTGTCAATGACATATAACGGTGGTGATGATAAGGTTGTTTGTGCAAGACCTAGCAACACTAACAGCTGTTATAAGAGCGAGGATAATGTGATTTTAAACTCTACAAGAGATAGAAGCTATGTAAGCCCTTTTGTAGAAAAGCTGTCCAGTGGTGTTGGTAGCCTGACAGATGGTAGCTATTATAGCTATCGTCCGTTTACTTTGACAGCATATAAAGAAACTCTGCCAAAGGGTATAGGCTTGGGTAGCAGGGTGCATATCATCACAGGCAGTACAGCTATTGACGATATACGCAGTGTAGACAGCGTTATTCTTGCAGAAAAAATAACAGGTATTCGTACCTTAAAATATGAGCTTTCAGCCGAGGGAGATAAAATCCTCGGTGGCTATGACGAAAATGCAGAGGGGTGAATAAATGGAATATACTCGCATAAATTGGCAAAACACAGAGGAAACACCTTTAAACGCAACAAATCTGAATAAAATGGATAAGGCTATAGCAGATCTGGTAATGGAGCTTGACAACGCTAAACAGCTGGAAAGGCTTGCAGTGTTCCCAAACCATTCAAACAGCCGAGTTTCAAACAGTGTGAACTTCAAAAGCACAAACGGTTACACACTGACCTATGG
>JAXJJE010000200.1:0-1146 GCA_036298405.1 Acutalibacteraceae bacterium | reverse complement strand
GACCACAATGTCCCATTTTCTACATCATTTAATATGAAGCAAAGTCCTCAAAATGCAATTGTAACAGCAAAAGTAAAAACAGAGTATATAAACTGTCGTGCATTAAGTCCACGCAGACTTGATATTCACGGAGCTTTCTCTGTTTGTGCAAAGGTTATTTGTAAGTCTGATAAAGAATTTCCTGTTTCTATTGATGAAGAGAATGTACAGATAAAAGGAAACAATGTAAATATATCTGCACTAGTGGGTATGGGACAACAACAGTTTATTCTCTCAGATACTGTAACTCTTGGTGCTGAAACATCAAATATAGAATCTATTTTAAAAAGCGATGCAACAATAATAAAGGGTGAATGTAAGGCTATAAGCAACAAGGTTATGGTTAAAGGTGATGTCAATATCCGTGTGCTTTACTTAGCAGACCTTAACACTGGTGAAACAAAGATTTTTGACTACACTCTCCCCTTTAATGAAATACTGGATGCTGACGGAGTGAACGAAAATTGCCTATGTATAACTAACATTGAGCTTGTAAATCATATCGTTAATATAAAATCTGATTATTCAGAGTCAAATAAAGCTGTAACCTTTGAAATCAAGCTTTCTGCTACTGCTCTTGGGTATAGCACACAGGAAATTGAACCGATAGACGATGCTTATTCTACCGACTATGACCTTAACCTTATATACAGCCAAACACAGCTTTCAAGCATTGAAAAAACATATAGCGAAAATTGTATTACAAAGGCTACTGTAGAAGCAGGCTGTGACAATATTCTTTCGATTTCAGATCTATGGTGTGAGCATTGCAGTACTACAACCTTTATAGAAGACGGCAATCTGCTTATAAAAGGTAAGCTTAATATGTGCATACTAGGTAAAAACAATGAAAATATGCCATTTTATTCCGAACGTACAATAGAATTCACCTACCCTGTTTCTCTGTCAGAGCCTGATATATCAGCAGAGGTAGATGGTATAGTTCAATCTATAAGCTACAGAATCAACGGCAGTAATTCAATAGATTTCAGAATAGAAACAAAGCTCGATATAACTTTATTAACAAATAAATCAGTACGATATGTAACCTCAGCCGAGGCTGATTTAGAGCATCCAAGGGTAAAAGACTCAAACACTGCCCTAACT
>JAXJJE010000199.1:0-2766 GCA_036298405.1 Acutalibacteraceae bacterium | reverse complement strand
TCGTCCTCGTTCTGAGCAAATTCTGCTCGACAATCTATTCAATCGTTTAATCAGGTATTAGTATTAAAGCCTGATGTTGAAATCACAGAAAAAGAAATGAAACTTTTTGAAGAATATAAAATCAGTATAGAAAATATTCAAAAACATAGAGTCTTTTAAAGCTACCATTAACAGTATTAGACGCAACAATTACTGTAGGTGATTTGATAGGTGTTATTGAATACGATTACTCTACATTCCATTTATCTATGGAATGCTTCTGGTGTGAGGTTATTGATGGAGAATTGAAATTGTTGGAGGCTGAGACAGCGAAGTGGCTTACGAAGAATGATTTGTATGATGTTCAGTGGCTTCCGGCAGATATTATACTTGTTGAGAGTATTAAAAAACATATGCAATAACTTCTTCTGAGAGTAAAAGTCCACTTGGTTAGTTATGTTTTTCATAACATGGGAGGTATTCAAATAGAATTTGGTGGAGTAAAACCTCCATTGAATATTAGAAATAAAATATCGCTGTAATCATACACGAAAAACTATAAATTAGTAGTAATCGAAAATAGAATAAATCAAGTGTGTTTCGTCTAAAATGTATTTATACTAGAAATTAGACGAAATGCACTTGATTTTTTATGATATATAGGCTAAAATTTAATCGTATTGAAAATTAGCCGAAAAGGGGTTGTCGATATGAATTATATAAAAAGAAATCTGGAGAATGTGGTAAGTCAGGTTACAAAGGAATACCCAGTGGTTCTGGTTACGGGACCAAGACAGGTAGGCAAGACTACTATGCTTCAAAAATTAATGGAAGGAACGAACAGGGGATATGTTACGCTGGATGATTTGAACGAAAGAGCAATTGCAAAGACAGATCCAGAATTATTCCTTCAACTGCATAAGCCCCCTGTACTGATTGATGAAGTTCAGTATGCACCGGAGTTGTTTGCGTATATTAAAATGAATGTAGACAAAAATCATGAGCCAGGAGCTTTTTGGCTGACTGGTTCGCAGGTTTTTAAGCTGATGCGAGGAGTACAGGAGTCCTTGGCGGGCAGAGTGGCAGTGCTTTCTCTTACCTCTTTATCACAGGCAGAAATATCTGGTGGAGAGATGGAACCTTTCACTATAGATATTGAAGCCTTGGCTTTAAGAAAAGAGGGAAGAAAGGAGATTGATACAAGAGGCATTTTTGAGCGTATTCACAAAGGCTCTATGCCTGCAATTGTAAGTGGTACAAATAGTAACAGTCAAATTTTTTACAGCAGTTATTTATCTACTTATATTGAGCGTGATGTAAAGGAATTATCGGATGCTATTGATTCGCTTAAGTTTCTTAGATTTATTACAGCAGTGGCAGCAAGATGTGGTCAAATGGTAAATGTGGCAGAAATAGCGAGAGATGCGGATATCAACCAGAAACAAGCAAAGGACTGGATGGGGATTTTGGAAACATTGGGTATTATTTTTTATCTCCATCCGTATTCTAATAATTTGCTAAAAAGACTTGTGAAAACACCAAAGTTGTATTTTTACGATACTGGACTAGTATGCCATCTGACAAAATGGAGTAGCGCAGAAACATTAGAAAGTGGTGCTATGAACGGTGCAATTCTAGAGAACTATGTGGTTGCAGAAATTAGGAAAACTTACTTAAATTGTGGTAAGGATCCATATATGTACTATTATCGTGATAAGGATGCCAAGGAAATTGATATTGTTTTGGAGCACGATGGAGTTTTGAATCCGATTGAAATAAAGAAAACATCTAACCCTAGACCAGAGTTAATAAAGGTATTTGGCTTGTTAGATAAGGCTTCAACACCTCGTTCTAAGGGTGCGGTCGTATGTATGAAGCCGGGACTTGGCGCAATTGACAGGGATAATTATATTGTACCGATTTGGATGATTTAAAGACTTAGTTTTTTATGGGATATTTGTCATTTGCTTTGATATTTGAAGTCAAATTGACAATTCTAGGAGAAATCCTCAAAACATCAGATTTATATCATTTGTTGTTAGCGATATGTTTAAAATTTTTTGCTCAATTTTCTGCCGATAATCATTTGCGAAAACTAGCCCATTTGAAGCATTTTGTTTCTGTGGTTAATTTCTGTGATACAATAATTTACAACGTAATTTTTTATTTAACTAAAAAACATACAAACCCACTGCGTATGCAAGGTTGTATGCAGTTGTGTATATAACAGGAAACGCTCTGCCCCTGCCAGTGTGAGTGCCTATAACATATTCAAACTGTGCTTGAAATGATACTTACTTTAGCTTATGAGCATTCTTTTTTTATTAAATGTTTCTAAATATGTATATGTGAGCAGGGGTTGTACCTGCTCACTTTTGTTTTTATAATGGATTTCTAAGTAGTATATCAGAAATACCTTTGCTGAGTTTTTCTATGAATGGTTAAATTGACACTTACAGATATTACTTAAATATAATTTTCTCTACATATGTGACTTTTGTCCTGACAATACAATTTGGAGCAGTGTAGACGGATAAGAGTTTTAGATGATCATATTCGAATAAGGGGCTGTTTCACTAGTGAAAGTGAGGCAGCCCCTTAATCATGTGCTTTTGCAAACAAAACAGCACCAAAGTTTTTAAATTGATGAGAAAAATTGTATAGCAAAGCTGAGGTATTGGTACCTCTTGTAAAAAAATATTAAGTTGCCTTTATCTAAGCTATCATTTTTTCGAAAAGATGTGTTCTTCGTCTGTTTTTGGCAGTTTTGTTATGAAGCTTGTTAAT
>JAXJJE010000198.1:0-8778 GCA_036298405.1 Acutalibacteraceae bacterium | reverse complement strand
GCAGAGAGTTCTGTGCAAAAAACGAAGGAATGACTACAATCTTTATGAACAGCCTTTTTGCCGGTATTTCTCAGGAACAATTACAGATAACAATTCAAACCATTATGCAGATGGAAAACAATTTAAAGGAGATTAAAAATTATGAGTAAGGGTGTTATTATATATCAATCAAAATACGGAGCAACTAAAAAATATGCTGATTGGTTAGTAGAAGCAACAGGCTATGACTGTATAGAAACAAAAAAAGCCAATGCTACAAAGCTTGAGAATTATGATGTAATCATACTGGGTGGAGGTGTTTATGCCTCTGGCATTGCTGGTCTGCAATTTTTAAAGAAGAATATAAGCACACTAGCTGATAAAAAGATAGCTGTATTCGCAGTAGGTGCTTCACCCTATGATGAACAGGCTATAGCACAGATAAGAGATATGCATTTTAAAGAGGCACTTAGTGATATTCCTTTATTCTACTGCCGTGGTGCGTGGGATGAAGACAAAATGAAATTTGTTGACAAAACGCTTTGCCGTATGTTAAAGAAAGCAGTTGCAAAGCAAAATCCAGATGAATATGAGCCTTGGCAAAAGGCGTTGATGTGTTCAGTAGGAAAGAAATGCGACTGGACAGATAAAAGCTATCTTGAAGACCTGATAAAATACATCAGAGAAAGCGAATAACAGAATGATAACAAAGAAAATAATTTTATTAAAAAGCCTTTTAACTGGATTTATATATGCGTTTATTACCTGTATTGTACAGGTTCCTGTTGGCAGTGCAGTTTGCAGGTTATTGAAGGTTCCAACAGACCCTATGGTAACACCCGAAATGGTACCACCACTACTGCTCTCACTTTTTATAGTAGGCATAGTAATGGCATTATTTTATTATCTATATGGCTATTTGTTTGAAGCAACAGCTAAATGGAAGCAGGGAATGAAATTTGGTATGTTTGTTTTTTTATCTAATTATGCACCACAGGTATTTTTTCTTGATGCAACCAAAGGATTAAAAGCATTACTTACAGGTGGTTTCCCTGTAATTCAAATAGAGCTATTCGATTTTATAATTCTTATATGTACAGCCCTGTTAATGGTACGATATATGCCTTACCAAAACAGCAAAGAAAAATCCAGCACCAAAGCAAGCTGGTGTAAATGCCTTTTATGTGGTGGGGTATTTGCCTTGTTTGTTTTTTTATTTTACGAAATCATTTTACCACTTTTCGGCTTTGAGAATATGGCTTCAGGACTAGGAGTTTCAAGTAATAATATCATCTTCTTTTATAGTATATTGTTAGGTGGCTTTGTTTTAACAGGCTTTCTTGTTGCCTGCTACGCAAGTAAGGTAGCAAACACAGACAATCAGGGTAGCTTTATTACAGCATTTGGTGCTTTAATATGGTGCACCTTTTCTTTAACTATGATACCACTAGGCTTTGGAGTATTAACCACAGCTTTATTTATAGCAATAAGTATGCTTGCATTTATTGCCACAAAGCTCCTATATAATTTATTGAATAAAGCCTGAGCATTACCTTTGCCCTACCATATTTATACTGATTACAAAACATTTGAATTACCAATAATAATGTGGTAAACTATAGTAAAGGATGTGGTATTAGAATGATTCATATTTATTACGGAGATGGTAAAGGTAAAACAACAGCTGCAGTGGGCTTGGCTGTGCGTAGCTGTGGAAATGGCAAAAGCGTACTATTTACACAATTTTTAAAAAGCGACAACAGTGGTGAACGCAGAGTGCTGGAATGCTTACCAAAGCTTACTCTGCCAGAGCTACCAGAAAAGGTTAAGTTTGTTTTTGACCTTTCGCCCGAAGAGCATAACGAATACAGAGCTATTGTATGCAATCAATTTGACTTTATTGTAGAAAATATAGGCAACTACGATATGATTATAGCAGACGAGATATTCTCGGCTGTAGATGTAGGCTTTATAACACTGTCTGATATTCTTGCACTTATAAAGAAATGTCCAGACACCACCGAGCTTGTTTTAACAGGACACAATGTAGATAAAAGCATATTAACCTATGCAGACTATGTAACCTATATGTCAAAAATAAAGCACCCATTCGACACTGGTGTAAGAGCCAGACGAGGTGTAGAGTTTTAATAGCCTATTGCAAAAACACCCCAGAGAGTAATCTCTGGGGTGTGTTGTTTATATAGCTTATAAAATTACACTAAGCATTAAGCCTTAGCAACAGTTAGCTCGTCTGTTTCTACATTGTAAGTAAAGGTGTAGTTACCACCCGTTGCCTTAAGTGTTGTAGCTGACACATAGCCCTCGTTATACTTAATACCATTGATATTATCTGAATATGTGCCACCATAGCCAAGTGTTACACCAAACTCGTCTATTCTGAATGCGTATGTACCAGCTTTAAGCTCAGTTGTAGCCTTATAGTTTACACCGTCTGTACTTACAAGCTCAAGGTTTGAATCCTCAAACGCTACCAACACCTTTGTTGTATCTATAGGAGCATTGAACACCTTAATCTTGTTTGTATTAGCGTCGAAGATAAAAGTAAACTTCTGCTTTTCTGTTACATTAAAGGTTGTAGCAGCCTTCCATTCTACATTGTATGCTACACCATTCATTCCGTTTGTAAATTCAGAGCCATTACACACTGTTTTGCCCAATGCGTCTATTCTGAACTGGTATGTGCCAGCCTCAAGAGCTTTTGTTGCAGAGTAAACATTGTTGCCCTGACTTGCAAGTGGCAGATTAATGTCACCAAATACTCTTACATCACCTAAGCCCTTTGGAGTGTGCTTAAATGTAAGCTTGTTTGTAGCTGTATCGTACTTAACTGAATAAATACCACCTGTTGCATTAAAGGTTGACGCTGACCAGCCAGCACCATACTGAACACCGTTTACAGCATCATCAAATGAATGCTTAAAGCCCATTTCTGTACCTTGGTCATTAATTTTGAAGTTGTATGTGCCAGCCTCTACTCTTGCAGAGCCAGTAAACACTGTGCTGTCTGATGATGTTCTAACAAGCTCAACATTTATGTCACCAAACAGCTCAACTATATCGTTAAAGCTCTTGTGCTGAATTTTAAGAACCTTTGTTGAAGCATTATAAGTAAATGTATATCTGCCACCAGTTGCTTTAAGAGTTGTTGGTGCCTTATAGCCTGCTGAATAGTCAATAGTTGCTTTATCAGTATATGTATAATTATAGCCTAGTAATTTACCATTATCTTCAATATTGAATGCATATTTACCAGGCTGTAGGTCTACTGTGCCTGTTAATATATTTTTTTCTGTTTCGGCAAGTGTTAAATCAATGTCACCTTTAATTTTTAATACTGGAATATCAACAGCTTTAAAATTAATGCTGTTAGCCTTTGCAAACCTTTCTGCAAATGAATCCTTAGCACCACATATTGTTAAATCTGCAGAATGATTTTCGAATATTTCATATTCTCTTAAACTACTGCTATTTTCGCTAACAGCTCCAATTTTAGTTACAGTGTCTGGAATATAAATTTCTTTTAATGACCTGCATTTCTTAAATGCATTTTCGGCTATTTCTTTTACACCACTTGCTAATGTTACCGTTTCTAAATTGTAACAATTTCTAAAAGTCTCTGTATTTATTCTTGTAATTCCACTACCTTTTGCTATTGTTACCGTTTTAAGGCCTCTACAATTTTCAAAGCTGCCATCACCTATACTGTTTACATTATTTGGTATAGTTATATCAGTAAGACTATCACAATAAGCAAAAGCTCCACTCCCTATAGTGGTTACGCCATCACCGAATGACACATTAGTTATATTTTTACAACCATAAAATCCTTTATCTTCGATTGTTTTTATACGCTCTGGAATTGTTACATCCGTTAAAGCGAAGCAATTAGCAAACATTTCCTCATTGATTTTTGTTGAAGAAGCTGGAATCGGCATATCCATTAAAGCATCGCAATTGACAAACAAGCCATCACCTATTTCTGTTACAGAATCTGGAATTGTTATATGCTGTAAAGCAGTACAAGTAGCAAACGCCTTATTACCTATTTGGGTTACAGAATCTGGAATTGTTATATGCTGTAAAGCAGTACAAGTAGCAAACGCCTTATTACCTATTTTGGTTACAGAATCCGGAATAACTACAGTTGTTAAAGCTTCACAACAATGAAATACACCCTCTTCTATTACTGTTATTGTGTCTGGTATTGATACAGAAGTCAGCTTTTCGCAATATTCAAAGATATATCTGCCTAAATCTGTTGTACCTTTTGCTATGGTTACATTTGTTAATACATCACAATCATAAAAAACATAATCACCCATACGATTAACGCTGTTACCTATTGTTGCTGATACCATTCTATTACAATCATAAAAACAGCAGTCACCAATATATGTTACACTGTTTGGTATTGCTACACTTTTTAGTTTTAAACAAAACGCAAAAGCACTATTAGCTATACTGGTTACTCCATTACCCAGCTCCAGACTAGTTATTTCTTCACAGCGATAAAAGGCTTTTAGTCCTATTGCTTTTACGCTGTCTGGTATTGCTACAAATGTTATATTACAATTACCATCAAAAGCACTTTCACCTATTGCAGTAACAGCATAGCCATCTATCACAGATGGAATAGTCAGCTTTGTTTCTGTACCTGTATACCCTGTAATTGTTGCTTCTGCGTCAATTACACTATACTCATACCCATTATAGCTATATTCAGCAGAAGAGGTTTCTTTTTGAATATCTGCATTTACTTTTTCAAACGCTTCTGGCTGTAGCTCTGTTGGTGCTTCTGATTTTACTTCTGCCTGTGAAGTAGCTGGTTCAAGCTCAACAGCCAACGAGCTTATAGCCGAGGTTGCCACCACACCCTGTACCATTAACACTGATAAAATTACTGATAATAATTTTTTACCTTTCATATACAAATCTCCTCCTAAAAATTAATATAAAACACCTCATAATAAAATATTATTATAGCCCTGTGCAATACGGTATGCCTTGCTAAGCAAGCCCTGTTAAATAAAATTCAGGCTGTATTGCAATGGAATAATATTCCTTACAAAGATATTATAGCACTCATATGTTAAAAGTCAACAAAATGTAACCATAAAACCACTGGTAATTACGCTTTTTTTCACAATACAACATGTGATTTTATTTCTTTATTATAAACAGCTTATTATATAACCCATAAACAAAAGCACACCTCAGAGCATATACTCCGTGGTGTGCCTATATAATATTACTTTTTTATATATCCTGAAGATAACAGATTTTTTTCTGTCTTTTTCATAGAAATCAGCGAGTCACCACTATCCAGCATATCTCCTGCATCAGACAGTGCATAAACATTTTCCAGATTATCCAGCTCTTCAAAGTCAGTAATTATTACATAATAATCACCCTCATCAGAATAGCTTACAGTGCAAAAATCCAGCTTTTCGTATACACTATAGGCTTCTTTCATAAGTGTATCCAGCTCATTTTTCTGCTGCTCTGTATAATCAGCTATCGAAACATAGATGGTACTGACCATTGCTTCTACTGTATCTCCGTCATATCCGTATTCTACCTTTTCTATTCCAAATGATTCATCAACATAAACAAACGACTCACTCTGTAGCATTACAAATGACGATGGAGGCTCTACAATATTTCTGCTTGAAAATACCTCTGCATATTCGCTATTAACCTGTGATGAGCTTGCATTTGCAGAGTTTTCGTCATCAGACTTAGTGTTGTTGTTTACTTCAGTGTCATCATTATCAGCTTCACTGTCTGAATCATCTGTATCATCGCTGTAAGCCTGACTGTCATCATCGTCGCTTTGATTACTGCTGTAGGATGACTCTGTGTCGTTATCCTCCTGTATAAAAGGTGCTAAAATGCTGAAACAAACTGCTGTGATTGCAGAGCATACTACAATTATTGCCATAATACCAATAATTAAACCAGCCTTGCTTTTTTTCTTAGGATTTACCCCACCAGCCTGATTATATGGCATATTCGCCAGCTGATAATATGGATGTTGATATTGTGGTTGCTGATATGGTGGCTGTTGATAATTTTGCTGCTGATATGGTTGTTGCTCTGAATATCCCTGCATTTGCTGATTCATATTGCTTATCTGATAACCACAGTAGCTACAAAACTGCTGATTTTCTTCCAGTGTGTTACCACAGTATGGACAATTCATTTTCTATACCTCCTGATTTGTTATATTAAAGCTTTTATTAAATATAGCTTCATCTGTAAATCAATGCTTTATCTAAATATCATTATAGCAGATAAATATACAAAGTCAACAAACTGTAATACCTGCTACAATACCTGATAATTACAGCTTTTACAGCACCTGCAAAAGCTGATTTCTTTCTTATAATGCAAAAAGAGTACCACCAATTGGTGATACCCCTTTTATTTTATATTATATTATACATCTAAAGTCTGGTCTACTATAGTTGTAGGATGATTCTCTTCCAGCTCTACATTGCTGTAACGGTTCATACCTGTACCAGCTGGTACAAGCTTACCGATAAGAACATTCTCCTTCAGACCAACTAGTGGGTCAACCTTGCCCTTGATAGCTGCATCTGTAAGAACTCTTGTTGTTTCCTGGAATGAAGCTGCAGACAAGAAGCTATCTGTAGCAAGTGAAGCCTTTGTAATACCAAGTAGCTGCTGTGTAGCTGTAGCAAGCTCAAGGTTAGTTTCACCAGCGTCAATTCTAGCCTGAATATCCTCGTTTGCAAAGATAAAGTCGTTTCTTGATACAAGTGAACCAGTCATCAAATCTGTTGAGCCTGGCTCCTCTATCTTAACCTTCTTCATCATCTGACGAACTATAACCTCGATGTGCTTATCGTTGATAGCAACACCCTGTAGACGGTAGGTACGCTGTACCTCTTCGATCAGGTAGTTCTGTACAGCCTCAACGCCAAGAATGTCAAGAACATCGTGTGGGTTCTTAGCACCCTCTGTCAGCATATCGCCTGCCTTAACAAACTGACCCTCTTGAATCTTCTCTCTTGAACCGTGAGGGATTAGGTAGCTCTTTTCGTCTGCTGTTGCTCTGTTGAAGATTACAGCGTGACGAGCACCCTTGATTGTATCAAATCTTACCTCACCGTCGATTTCACTAAGGATAGCCTGATGCTTTGGACGTCTGCTCTCGAATAGCTCTTCTACTCTTGGAAGACCCTGTGTGATATCCTCACCACCAGCAACACCACCGGTATGGAAGGTACGCATTGTAAGCTGAGTACCAGGCTCACCGATTGACTGAGCAGCAATAATACCAACAGCCTCACCAACTGTAACAGGCATACCGTTTGCAAGGTTAGAACCATAGCACTTACGGCAAACACCGTGCTTAGCTCTACAGCCAAGGATTGAACGGATTTTAATCTTTTCAACGCCACTGTTGCAGATGATATCTGCTTCTTTATCGCCCATCATTGTTTCCTTAGAAACAAGAATTTCGCCTGTATTTTCATCTATGAAGTCCTCAACAAGATATCTGCCCAGCAGTCTTTCTCTCAGGTCTTCAATCTTTCTCTTACCGTCATAGATTGTATAAATCTCGATACCCTCATGAGTACCACAATCGTCCTCTCTAACGATAACATCCTGTGATACATCAACAAGTCTACGAGTAAGGTAACCAGAGTCAGCTGTTCTTAACGCTGTATCGGCAAGACCCTTTCTTGCACCACGGGAAGAAATAAAGTATTCCAAAATGTTAAGACCTTCACGGTAGTTAGCTCTGATTGGAATTTCGATTGTTTTACCAGATGTGTTGGCAATAAGACCACGCATACCAGCAAGCTGTCTGATCTGTGACATACTACCTCTCGCACCAGAGTCAGCCATCATCCAGATTGGGTTGTAAGCGTCCATATTGTTCTTTAGTGCGTCTGTAACATCGTCTGTAGCCTTACTCCAGATTTTAAGAACACTCTTATAACGCTCGTCGTTGCTCATCAAGCCCTGATTGTAAAGCTCTGCAATTTCGTCCTTATCAATCTCTGCCTTTGCGATGATTTCTTTCTTTTCTGGTGGAATAGCAGCATCACAAACAGCAACGGTAATAGCACCGATTGTTGAGTACTTATAGCCCTGTGACTTAATAGCGTCAAGCACTACAGATGTTGTCTGAGTACCGTGCTTTCTGATACACTTGTCGATAATCTTACCAAGTGCAGACTTACCAACAAGGAACTCAACCTCGTATCTTAGTGCGTTTTCTGGAACAGATCTATCAACAAAGCCTAAATCCTGTGGGATTGGTCTGTTGAATATAATCTTACCAACAGTTGTATCTACAATACCATATATTGTTTCGCCGTTTACAACCTTGCTACGACGAACCTTAATTTTTGAGTGTAGTGTAATAACCTTTGTATCATAAGCCATTAATGCTTCGTTTTCATCTCTGAACACCTTGCCCTCGCCTGGCTCTCCGTCCTTGTCTAGTGTTAGATAGTAAGAACCAAGAATCATATCCTGAGAAGGTACGGCAACTGGACGACCGTCTGATGGCTTTAACAGGTTACCAGCAGCAAGCATAAGGAATCTTGCCTCTGCCTGTGCCTCTGCTGACAATGGAACGTGAACAGCCATCTGGTCACCGTCAAAGTCAGCGTTGTACGCTGTACATACTAGTGGGTGTAGCTTTAACGCTCTACCCTCAACAAGTACAGGCTCAAATGCCTGAATACCAAGTCTGTGAAGTGTAGGAGCACGGTTAAGCAATACTGGGTGACCCTT
>JAXJJE010000197.1:0-16324 GCA_036298405.1 Acutalibacteraceae bacterium | reverse complement strand
GGAGCCAACGAAATTCAGGTTCTTGAGGGACTTGAAGCCGTTAGAAAAAGACCTGGTATGTACATAGGCTCTACTGGCCCTGCTGGTCTTCATCATTTGGTTTATGAAATCGTAGATAACTCAATAGATGAGGCGTTAGCAGGCTATTGCTCTAAAATAGATGTTGAAATATTACCAGATAATATAATAAGAGTAAGAGATAATGGTAGAGGTATACCAGTAGGTATTAACGAAAAAATGGGATTACCTGCTGTTACTGTAGTATTTACTGTGCTTCACGCTGGTGGTAAATTTGGTGGCGGTGGCTACAAGGTTTCGGGTGGCTTGCACGGTGTTGGTGCATCTGTTGTAAATGCACTTTCAGAATGGCTTGAGGTTACTATTTGCGATGGAGAAAAGGTTTATAAGCAAAGATACGAGCGTGGTGATATAATTACCGAGCTTGAGGTTGTAGGTGAAAGCACAAATAAGGGTACAGAGGTACTTTTTAAAGCAGATAGTGAAATTTTCAAAGAAACAACTGAATATGAGTTTGAAATCCTAGAAAGAAGACTAAGAGAGCAGGCATTTTTGAATGCAGGCGTAAATATAGAGATTAAAGATTTAAGAGATGAAGAGAATATACAAAGCAAAAACTTTAAATACGATGGTGGTATTGTAAGCTTTGTTGAGTATATCCATAAAAAGCGTGAGCTTGATGTTGTTCATCCTGAGGTTATTTACTTTAATACCTCTGCACCAGACGATTCTGCTTCTGTTGAGGTTGCAATGCAATATAACGAAAGCTACAACGAAATTGTTCTTTCATTTGCTAACAACATTCATACAGTAGATGGTGGTACTGCAGAGGACGGCTTTAAGCGTGGTTTAACACGAGTAATGAATGACTACGCAAGAAAATTTAATATTTTAAAAGAGAATGATAAAAATCTTACAGGTGAAGACCTTAGAGAGGGCTTAACTGTAGTTATCAGTGTAAAGCTTAAAGAAGCACAGTTTGAAGGACAAACCAAAACCAAGCTTGGTAATACCGAGATAAGAACAATGGTAGAAAAGCTTATGGGTGAAAAGCTGATGATTTTCTTAGAAGAAAATCCTGCTTCTGCTAAGATGATTTTTGAAAAAGCACTTGCTGCCTCAAGAGCAAGAGAGGCTGCAAGACGTGCAAAGGAGCTTGTAAGAAGAAAATCTGCAATGGAGAACGCTTCTCTACCAGGTAAGCTTGCCGATTGTCAGTCAAGAGACCCAAGAGAAACAGAAATATTTATCGTAGAGGGTGACTCTGCGGGTGGTTCTGCAAAGGGTGGTCGTGACAGAAGAATACAGGCTATTCTACCTTTGTGGGGTAAAATGCTTAATGTAGAAAAGGCAAGATTAGACAGAGTATATGGCAATGATAAGCTAATGCCGGTTATTACAGCATTAGGTGCTGGTATTGGTGAAGATTTTAATATCGAAAAGCTGAGATATGGTAAGGTTATAATTATGGCCGATGCCGACGTTGACGGTTCTCACATTCGTACATTGCTTTTAACTTTCTTTTTCAGATTTATGCGTCCACTTGTAGAGCAGGGGCATATTTATATAGCTCAGCCACCACTTTACAGAATTACAAAGAATAAAGAGCATAGATATGCATATTCTGATCAGGAAAGAGATGCTATTCTTAAAGATATAGAGGGTAAAACCGATATTCAGCGTTATAAAGGTCTGGGTGAAATGGATTCTGAACAGCTATGGGAAACAACAATGAATCCAGATACAAGAACAATGCTAAGAGTAGAGCTTTCTGACGCTGAGGCTGCTGATGAGATATTTACAATTCTTATGGGCGATAAGGTAGAGCCAAGGCGTGAGTTTATAGAGAAAAACGCAAGATATGTACAAAATCTTGACATCTAACAGGTGATTTATTTTGGAAAATAATAACGATAATATAAGCAAAATACTTGATGAGGTACATAAAAATTCAGATAAAATTTCTAAGTGCCTTAGCAAAGATGAGCTTATTTATGAAGGTGAATATTCAATAAATAAATCAGAGGCATATGAAGGCTTAAAAAATTCTGGAATGATAAAAACAGTAGGTGTAAGAACTATTGTTTATACAATAATTTTAGTATTGGCTATTATTTGTTTTATAGTTGCCTATATCTTCAAGGATAGTAGTACAGATTTAGCATGTGCTGTTTTTTCTACTATAGTGTTAGCTATTATTTTGATAATACCAAAATATTCGCTTAATAAGCTTGCAAAGCTTAATGCAAACGGAAATTTAATTAAATTTTTAGTTTATAATAATAGCTTGCAGATATTATGCAATGAAAATAGCTGGTATATAAAGCTTAATAATTCAAACAGAATGAAAATATGCAAAAATGTTTTAATTATTAAAAGGTCAAAGGATAATCAATTATTTGTTATTCCTTTAAGAGCTATAAACGAAGATAAAAAAGAAGAAGTAATAACTGTTTTAAAAAAGGGTACACTAAGCTATTAAAGGTGATTTTATGAAAAGTAAAACATATATTACAGCACGATATGGCGAAACTGATATGATGGGTATTGTACATCATTCTGTATATGCATTGTATTACGAGCAGGCTAGGGTTGATTTTATAAAGCAGTTTGGTGTTTCGTATTTACAGCTAGAGCAAACCGGCTTGATGTTGCCGTTAATAAACTTAGGCTGTAGCTATAAATTACCGGTTAAGTTTGCAGATGAGATAGTTGTAGAAACATCAGTAAGCGAAATTAAGCCTGCAAAAATAAAGTTTGAATATAAGCTTTATAACAGTGAAAATCAGCTGGTAAATTGTGGCTTTACAGAGCACGGTTTTGTAGACAGCACAACCTTTAAACCAATTAATGCCAAGAAAAATTTTGCTGATATATACAAAAGGCTAGAAGAAAGTATTGAAAAATAAAGAACGATTTAATTATAAAGAGGGTGAATCCTGTGGATATTATAGAAAATAACAGCAAAATAATAGATGTTGACCTTAGAAAAGAAATGCAAAAGTCATTCTTAGATTACTCAATGTCTGTTATTATATCAAGAGCATTACCCGATGTTCGTGACGGCTTAAAGCCTGTACATAGAAGAATACTCTATACTATGCACGAAAAAAATCTGGGACCTGAAAAGCCTTACAGAAAATGTGCCGACACCGTTGGTGCAGTGCTGGGTAGCTATCACCCACATGGTGATGCGTCTGTTTACGATGCACTTGTAAGATTAGCACAGGATTTTTCTATGAGATATACTCTTGTAGATGGTCACGGTAACTTTGGTTCTGTAGACGGTGACCCACCTGCTGCGTACAGATATACAGAATCTAAAATGAGTAAAATATCTGTAGAAATGCTTACAGATATTGATAAAGAAACAGTAGATTTTATGCCTAACTTTGACGACAGACTTCAGGAGCCTGTTGTTCTGCCATCTCGTTTTCCTAATTTATTGGTAAACGGTTCAAGTGGTATTGCTGTTGGTATGGCTACAAATATACCTCCACATAATCTTGGTGAGGTAATTGACGCTATGTGTTATCTTATTGATAATCCAGACGCTGAATTACCAGAATTAATGGATTATATCCAGGGTCCAGACTTCCCAACCAGTGCACTTATTATGGGTAGATCAGGTATAAGAGCAGCATATGCTACAGGTAGAGGTAAGATTATTGTTAGAGCTAAGGCAGAAATTGTTGAAGCTAAAAACGGAAGATTTAAAATTGTAGTTACCGAGCTACCTTATCAGGTAAATAAAGCAAGATTAGTTGAAAGTATTGCTGAACTTGCTAAGGATAAGAAAATAGATGGTATCACAAATATAGAAGACCATTCAGATAGAAATGGTATGCATATAGAAATTGATGTAAGACGAGATGTTTCTCCAGAAATTGTGCTTAACAAGCTTTACTCATTCTCACAAATGCAGGTTACCTTTGGTGTAATTATGCTTGCAATTGTAAATGGAGAGCCTAAAATTCTTACATTAAAGCAGATTTTACAGCATTATATTGATTTTCAGGTTGATGTAATTCGCCGTAGAACTGTATATGATTTAAAAAAGGCTGAAGAAAGAGCTCATATTCTTGAGGGTTTGAAGATTGCACTTGATTTTATTGACGAGGTTATTGCAATTATAAGAAGCTCTAAGGATCAGGCTACAGCAAGACAGAGATTAACCGAAAAATTTGGTTTGGACGACGCACAAACTCAGGCTATAGTTCAAATGCGTCTTGGTCAGCTTACAAATCTTGAAAGAAACAAGATTGAAACTGAGCTACAACAGCTGGTTGATAAAATCAAAGATTATAATGATATTATTGCTAGCTATGAGCGTCAGCTTGATATTGTAAAAACTGAGGCTTTAGAGATAAGAAGAAAGTTTGCAGACCCAAGAAGAACCGAAATATTGTCTGTAAGTGGTGAGGTTGATATCGAAGACCTTATCCCACAGGAGGAATGTGTGCTTACAATGACAAGCTTCGGTTATGTAAAGAGATTGTCAGTAGATACCTACCATACTCAAAAGCGTGGTGGTAAGGGTGTTGCTGGTATGACTAAGCGTGAAGAAGATGTTGCTTCTGATATGTTTATTATTAACAGTCACGATTATGTTCTATTCTTTACAAACTTTGGTAGGGTTTACAGATTAAAGTGCTATGAAATTCCAGAGGGTAGCAGAACCTCAAAGGGTATGAATATAGCTAATTTGTTGCCTATTGGTGCTGATGAAAGGGTTACATCAGTAATAAGAGTTCCTGAATTTGACGATGAAAAATATCTTATTATGGTTACCAAGCAGGGTGTTGTTAAAAGAATTAAGCTTAATGAATACTACACTAACAGAAAAAATGGTATTGTTGCACTTGAGCTTAACGATGATGACGAGCTTGCATGGGTAAAGATGACAGACGGTAATAGTCAGGTTATTATTGCAACAAAGCTTGGTAAGGCTATAAGATTTGCTGAAGAAAAGGTTAGACCTATGGGTAGAAATGCAAGAGGTGTTAAAGCACTTACTCTTGCTGAAAATGACAGCGTTATAGGTATGGCTGTTGTTGATGATGACAGTATGTTGCTTACTGTATCAGAAACAGGCTATGGTAGATTGTCCAGCGTTGCTGATTACCGTGTTACAAGCAGAGGTGGTAAGGGTATTACTAATTACCATACAGAAAAATATGGTAATGTTGCTGCTATAAGCACAGTAAATGTAGATAAGGATGATATTGTTATCATTTCTTCAGACGGTGTTATTATCAGAATTGAGGCAAGCTCTGTAAGAATTTGTGCAAGACCTAGCAAGGGTGTAACTGTAATGAAGCTTAACGGCGAAAACAAAGTTGTTACTATTGCGATAGCTCCACACGAAGATGATAATAACGATGAAGAAGTTGTAGAAGCTACTGCACAAGAGGTACCTCAAAGCGAAAACGCTGAAGAAAATCAATAAATACTAATACTATTACTTATTAAAAGAAATAGTATAAATATTATGGGCGGCCAATGGTCGCCCGTAGCTTTATGTTATAATTTATTTTAATTTAGGTGAATAAATATGATTACAAATACAATAGCGGCAATTTCTACTGCTAATGCACCAGGTGGTATTGGTGTTATAAGAATATCTGGAGATAATGCCTTTAATATTGGTGATAAGATTTTTAAGAATATAAATGGTAAAAAGATTTCGAAGCTGTGTGGCTATACAGCAGCATACGGAAGTGTATATGATAATGAAGAAAAAATAGATGAAGCAATAGCTACTGTTTTCAGAGCACCTCATAGCTATACTGGCGAAGATGTTCTTGAAATTTCTTGCCACGGAGGAATGTATGTAACAAAGCAGGTGTTGCGTGCTGTTATTAATGCAGGTGCACAGCCAGCTAAGGCTGGTGAATTTACACAGCGTGCTTTCTTAAATGGTAAAATGGATTTATCAGAAGCAGAGGCTGTAATGGATATTATATCTGCTAAAGGTAAAACCGAGGCTCGTGCTGCACTTGCGTGTCGTGAGGGTAAGATAAGTAAAGAGATTTTTAAAATTAACGATATATTAGTAACCTCAGCAGCACATCTTTCTGCTTGGGCTGATTATCCAGAGGAGGATATTCCACAGGTAGACAGCGATAATTTAAAAGAGAATTTAACAAATGCTAAGCAACTTGTTGAAAACTTGCTTAAAAATTATGACGCTGGAATGGTACTTAAAAAGGGTGTAGATACAATTATTGTTGGTAAGCCAAATGTTGGTAAGTCTACGCTTATGAATCAGCTAACTGGCTATGAGAAGTCTATTGTAACAAACATACCAGGTACTACACGAGATATAATAGAAGAAACAGTTGTACTTGGTGATGTAACTTTAAATCTTTCTGATACAGCAGGTCTTAGAGATACTGACAATATAGTTGAGCAAATTGGCGTAGAAAAGGCTAGACAGAAGATAGAAACAAGTGGTTTGATACTTGCTGTATTTGACGCTACCCAAGAGCTTATTGACGAAGATGTTAATTTGTTAAAAACTATAAAGAATGCACCAAGTATTGCTATTATTAATAAAACCGATAAGGAAGCAGTTTTAGATGTAGATTTTATTAAATCACAGATTGAAAATGTAGTATTTATATCAGCAAAGCACGGTGATGGTATAAACGAGCTTGTTTCAGCAGTTGAAAAAATAACAGGTACAGCAGATTTTGATCCGTCTGTTGCTACATTAGCTACTGAAAGACAGCGTGATTGTGCTGTTAGAGCATTAGATGCTATAAACGAAGCTATATATTCACTTGAAATTGGTCTTACATTAGACGCTACTACTGTTTCTATAGAAGATGCAATACAGAGTATACTTGAAATAACAGGTGAGAGAGCAAGCGAGGTTATAGTGCATAATGTCTTCTCTAAATTCTGCGTAGGTAAGTGATTTATGAGAGATAATATTTATAAAATGATTGGCTCAACTGTAACAGTTACGGTTGACAGACCTTTGGGTACATATCACCCGAAGTATAATGATATTTTTTACACAATCAACTATGGTTATGTTGAAAACTTAATTGCAGCCGATAACGAAGAGCAAGACGCATATATTATCGGTGTAAATAATCCTGTTGATGAATTTACAGGTAGAGTTATTGCAGTTATCCACAGATTAAATGATGTTGAGGATAAGTTAGTGGTAGCACCTGAAAATTTAGAATTTACACCTGACGAAATACTTGAACAGGTTAATTTTCAAGAGAAATTTTTTGAAATTGAATTAATAACTACTGATTATAGTAAGGAGAGATAACGATGAGCTTTTTAGCCGGTAATTTTGATGTTGCAGTAATTGGTGCCGGTCACGCTGGCATTGAAGCAGCACTTGCTTCTGCAAGACTTGGCTGTAATACTGTAGCCTTTACAATTAATATGGACGCAGTAGGTAATTGTCCTTGTAATCCATCTATTGGTGGTACTGCTAAGGGTCATCTTGTCAGAGAAATTGATGCTATAGGTGGCGAAATGGGAAAAACAGCAGATGAAAGCTTACTACAAATGCGTATGCTTAACCGTGGTAAGGGTCCTGCTGTACACTCTTTAAGAGCACAAATAGATAGAAGAAAATATAGCGATATAATGAAGCATAAAATGGAGCTACAAGAAAATCTTGAGGTTCATCAGGCTGAAATTGTAAGCATAAAGCAAAATGGTGAAGGCTGGATTTTAGAGACAAGACTAAAAGCAGTTTATGAGTGTAAGGCAGTTATTATTGCTACTGGTACATTCTTAGGTGGCAGAATTTATGTTGGTGATGTTTCTTACGAAAGTGGTCCTGATGGAATTTTCCCAGCTACATTTTTAGGTCAGTCGCTGAAGGATTTAGGTTTGTCATTAAGACGCTTTAAAACTGGTACACCAGCAAGAGTGCTAAGAAGAAGTATTGATTTTACCGAGCTTGAAGAACAGCTTGGCGATGAGCCTGTTGTGCCATTTTCTTACGATACATTAGAGCCGATTGAAAATAAGGTTAAATGTCATATAAGCTGGACAAATGATAAGACTAAGAAGATTATTCTTGATAATATACACCGTTCACCTTTATATGGTGGACTTATTGAGGGTGTAGGTCCAAGATATTGCCCTAGTATTGAGGATAAGATTGTAAGATTTGCAGATAAGCCTCGTCATCAGCTGTTTATAGAGCCTTGTGGTTTAGATACAGAAGAAATGTATTTGCAGGGGATGTCATCGTCATTACCAGCTGATGTTCAGATTGATTTTTATCATTCAATAAAAGGCTTAGAGAATGTTGTAGTAATGCGACCAGCTTATGCTATTGAATACGATTGTGTTGATCCAACTATGATGAACAGCACACTAGAGTTTGACAATTTCCCAAATCTTTATGGTGCTGGTCAGTTTAATGGTAGCTCTGGATACGAAGAAGCAGCAGCACAGGGATTAATAGCAGGTATTAACGCTGCTTTAAAAATTCAAGGAAAAGAACCTTTTGTGCTAGATAGAGCTTCTTCTTACATAGGCACACTTATTGATGATTTAATTACTAAGGGTGCAGATGACCCATACAGAATGATGACATCTCGTTCAGAATATCGTTTGATACTAAGACAAGATAATGCTGACGAAAGATTGACACCATTAGGAAGAGAAATTGGCTTAATAAGTGATGACAGATGGGAAAGATTTACTAAAAAGCAAGCTCAGAAAAAAGAAGAAATTAAAAGACTTAAAAACACTGTAATTTCTCCTAGCGATAAAGTAAACGAAATACTTGTTTCACGTGAAACATCTCCTATAACTACAGGTGTTAGATTGATTGACCTAATGAAGCGTCCACAAATAAATTACGAGGCTTTAGAGGCTGTTGATACCACCAGACCAATGCTTGATGCGAATGTGCTTGAACAGGTTGAAATAGATGTAAAGTACGAAGGATATATTAAGCGTCAGCTAGAGCAAATCGAAAAGATGAGAAAGCTAGAGCAAAAGAAGCTACCAAAGGTAGATTTTGCAGATATTACAGGTTTGAGACTTGAAGCTATAGAAAAGCTGAATAAGGTGAAGCCACAAAATATAGGACAAGCAAGTAGAATAAGTGGTGTAAGTCCGGCAGATATATCGGTACTACTAATTTGGCTTGCTCAAAATGCACATAAAGGTAATAAGGAATAATAATATGGAGAATTTTAACGAAGTGTTAGTAAATGGTATGAGGAAATTCAACATTGAGCTAACAGAGGATCAAATAAATAAGTTTAATATTTATTGCAATATGCTTATTGAATGGAATAGTAAGATGAATCTTACTGCAATTAAGGAACCTAATGAAATTGCGATTAAGCATTTTGTTGATAGCTGTTCTGTGCTTAATTATGTTAAATTTAAGAAAAATGCAAAGGTTATAGATATTGGAACAGGTGCAGGCTTTCCTGGTATTCCACTAAAGATTTTAAGAGAAGATTTAGATATAACACTACTTGATAGCCTTAATAAAAGACTTATATTTTTAGATGAGGTTGCTAAGGAGTTGAATCTTACACTTAATACTGTTCATTCGAGAGCAGAGGATTTAGGCAGACAGGAAGCTCACCGTGAGCAATACGATATAGCAATTTCTCGTGCTGTTGCACCGTTAAATGTTTTAAGCGAATATTCAATCCCATTTGTACGCAAGGGTGGTAAATTCATTTCTATGAAAGGACCTAATGTGCAAACAGAAATTGATGAAGCTAAAAAGGCTATAAGAATATTAGGTGGTAAATATAACAATGTAGTACAATTCAATATAGGTGATAATAGCAGAAGTATTGTAATTGTTGATAAGCTAAACCAAACACCTTATACTTACCCAAGACACGGTTCGAAAATTTCAAAGAAACCATTATAAAAAAAATGACAACTCCACTCTGTAATAAATCAGAGTAGAGTTGTTTTTTATTTGTCTAATAGACTATATTTAGATTTTCTAAAGATGTTTTCACCAATTATGGTTTTATATTTAGTTATTGGTGAAGCTAACATTGATGATGTAATAAACTCGTCAGATATTTGAACAAGATACTGTTTATCCTCTTGTACAACAAGATAATAGCAATTTTGGTTATCAATCTGGTCTACAACATTAAATACACCAGGTGACATAATAGTCCATTCTAATATACGTTCAATTTTGCTTAGCTTTTTTTCTCTGAACATAATATAAATAGCTGTTGCGTCTGAATACTTATCTATCACAACTGAATCCTTTTTAGATTTACGCAACTTATGTGGTTTATAATCATCAAGGTTGACAGGCTCTTTAATTGTCTGAAAGCTTATTTGTTCATCCTCGGCTAAAAGATAATCTATACTGATATCAAGCAGTTGAGAAATAGCTTTTAAATTTTGTATATCAGGCATACCTTTATCAGTTTCCCACTTTGCTATAGCACTTCTTGATACACATAGCTTTTCAGCAAGATGTTCCTGTGATAGTTTAGCGTTTTGTCTTGCTTGCTTTAGTTTTGTTCCGAATGTCATAATATTTATTCCTCCATGTGTTTTTTTTGATAAATTAATTTTAACACTTTAGGTAGATAACAAACAAGAAATGTATTGTAACAACCCTGTTACGCTTGGTGACAATGTAAAATCTGTTAACATTTATTATATAACAATTAATTTAAAATGCAACTTCTTAGTAAATTTCTTTTTTTGACTCAAAATTAAATTTTTCTACTAAACAATATATTTACTCCACACTTACTTTGACAAATAAAAAATGTGTTTAATGATAATATATATTTACAATAATAATTCAAAGTAAAGGAGGGTGATAATATGTTTAAAGGTAAAGATAGTAATAGGCTTGTTGATATTCCAGTTATGTATATTTTTTCTAATAAAGCACAGCCTAGAAGATATTTTGAAGAAAATGAATTAGTTGAGCTATCCTCAAGTATTTATCGTAACGGAATAATTCAGCCACTAATTGTAAGAAAAAATAGTTCAGTAGAATATGAGCTTGTTGCAGGAGAAAGAAGATTGCGTGCAGCAATAATGGCTGGTTTTAATAGGGTACCTTGTATAGTGATTAAATGCAGTGATGACCAGTCTGTTATATTTGCTTTGATTGAGAATATTCAGCGTTCTGACTTAAATATGTTTGAAGAAGCATTAGCTATTAAAAAAATTATAATTGAATGTAAGCTGACTCAGGAACAGGTAGCCAGACAGATTGGTAAAAAGCAATCTACAATAGCGAACAAGCTTAGATTGTTAAAACTTCAAGATGAAGTGCAGGATTTTATAATTAAAAACAATTTGTCTGAACGACACGCAAGATTAATGCTGAGAATAAAAGAAGAAGATAGAATGAATGTACTAGAAAAGATTGTAGAGGATTCATTAAATGTAACTCAAAGCGAAAATTATATTGAAACTAAAGTGAATAACAAAAAAGAGGAAAAAAAGCAGAATAAAAAGATAGTTATTAAAGATGTAAGAATATTTATAAATACACTTACTAAAGCATTTGACACAATGAAATTAAGTGGAGTAAATGCTATAAGTAATAAAACAGAAAATGATGAGTATATTGAATATAGTGTGAAAATTCCTAAATCATCTGTATATTGCAGATAACAAAATTGCGTACAACTTCCACTCATACCCATTTCCTTATCTAAAACCAAAGCAGAGGCTATGTATAGTAATATATAGCTTTCTGCTTTGGTTTTTTATAAAGTGTTTCACGTGAAACATTTAATGTAGCTTTATGCTTATATGATTAAATGAAAATTTTTTAAAGAAGATATATTGTTTGAATATAGACTTAATGCTATATAAAATTTTTATAAATACTTTAAATTATACATAAAAAGTGATATAATTAATGCATAGCTTTTGCATAAGAAAGGAGAATGTAAATGGCTAAGGTTATTGCAATTGCAAACCAAAAGGGTGGCGTTGGAAAAACAACTACAGCAGTTAATCTTGCTGCAGCATTCGGTGTTAATAATAAAAAAACATTACTGATAGATATTGACCCACAGGGAAACTCAACAAGTGGCGTAGGTATAGATAAAAGAGATTTAGATTACACAGCGTATGATTTATTGGTTGATAATGTAAGTGTTGATAAAATAATAAAAAATACAGAATTTAAGTGTCTGGATTTACTTCCTGCCAGTATTAATCTTGCTGCTGCCGAGCTTGAAATAGCAAACAAAAAGAATCGTGAGTCATTGCTTAAAAATGCAATTACTCCGGTAAGAGGTAATTATGATTACATAATAATAGACTGCCCACCATCTTTAGGACTTATAACAACTAATGCACTATGCTTTAGTGATACTATATTAGTTCCTATTCAGTGCGAGTATTATGCACTTGAGGGATTATCACAGCTTATGAACACAGTGCGTAGAGTTAAAAGACAGTATAATGGTAAGCTTGAAATGGAAGGTGTACTTCTTACTATGTATGACGGCAGACTTAACCTTACACAGCAGGTTGTAGAAGAGGTTAAAAAGTATTTTCCAAGAAAGGTGTTTTCTACAGTTATACCAAGAGGTGTTCGTTTGTCAGAGGCACCAAGCTTTGGTATGCCGATTATGTATTTTGATAAATCAAGTAAGGGTAGCTTGGCATACTTGAATTTAGCACAGGAAATTTTGAATAATAATATTTAAAACTAAACAACAATAAAATAACAAATGCTTTCAACTTGGTTTGTACTGTAATATATATTAGCTTCATTTATATTAATTCAATACATTGAATATTGAAAAGCTTTTGCTTATTTTAATGAGGTTTAAAGAAAATCAGGGAGGAGTTGAATTAAGTTGGCTGCAAAAAGCAAAAGAGGTGGATTAGGCAAGGGGTTAGATGCTATTTTTATAGAAAATGAACCAGAAGAAAGTAATAGTGCAATTACGCTGAAAATTTCAGAAATCGAGCCTAATAAATCACAGCCAAGACGAGAGTTTGATGAAAACGCTTTGGCTGAACTGGCTGACTCTATAGCTCAGCACGGTGTTTTACAACCATTGCTAGTAAGACCTATTGCTGATGGTGGTTACCAGATAGTAGCAGGTGAACGACGCTGGAGAGCAAGCCGTATGGCAGGCTTAACAGAAGTACCTGTAGTAATTAAAGAGCTTACCGACAGCGAAACAATGGAATTGGCACTTATTGAAAATCTTCAACGAGAGGATTTAACACCTATTGAAGAAGCTTTAGGCTATAAACAGCTTATGGATGAATACGGTTTTTCACAAGAACAGGTATCTAAAACCGTAGGTAAATCTCGTCCAACAATTGCAAATGCTTTAAGATTGCTTAATTTGCCAGAAGAGATTTTATATCTTGTAAATTCGGGTAAAATAAGCTCAGGTCACGGAAGAACTCTACTTGCTTTTAAAAATTATGATGATATGTTAAAAGCAGCAAAGCTTTGTACAGATGAAGAGATTTCTGTAAGAGAGCTTGAAAGAATCGCTAAAAAATCAAATGAAGAATTTGATAATAAAGATAAAGAAGAAAAGCAACCTAAAAAAGAAAAAAGACTTTCTTATTATGATGAGGTTGAGCTTTCTTTAAATGAGCATTTAGGCAGAAAGGTTAATGTAACTGGCGACAGCAAAAATAAAGGTGTTTTAGAAATTGAATTTTACAGCAAAGAGGATTTATTTGAGCTTGCAAGAATACTTGGTAAAAGTTCAATGTGAATTTGTTGATAAAATAAATTATATATATATTTAGAAACGAGGAATAAATATGCTAGATATTAAATTTTTAAGAGAAAATCCTGAAATTGTGAAAGAAAATATAAAAAAGAAGTTTCAGGATAATAAGCTTGTGCTTGTTGATGAAGTAATAGAGCTTGATAAAAAGAGCAGAGCAGCACAGCAGGAGGCTGACGCTTTAAGAGCAGACAGAAATAAATTTTCTAAGCAGATTGGTGCATTAATGGCACAGGGTAAAAAAGAAGAGGCTGAAGAGGTTAAGAAAAAGGTAACAGAGCAGGCTGACAGACTTGCAAAGCTACAGGAAGAAGAAGCAAAGCTACAGGAAGAAATAACACAGCGTATGATGGTTATTCCTAACATTATCGACCCATCTGTACCAATAGGTAAGGATGATTCTGAAAATGTTGAAATTCAGAAGTACGGCGAGCCAGTAGTACCAGAGTTTGATATTCCATACCATACAGATATTATGGAGAAATTCAATGGTATTGATCTTGATAGTGCAAGAAGTGTAGCTGGTAACGGCTTCTATTATTTAATGGGTGATATAGCAAGACTACACTCGGCTGTTATTTCTTACGCCAGAGATTTTATGATTGATAGAGGCTTTACATACTGTATTCCACCTTATATGATAAGAAGTAATGTTGTAACAGGTGTTATGAGCTTTGCAGAAATGGATGCTATGATGTACAAGATTGAGGGTGAGGATTTATACCTTATCGGTACAAGTGAGCATTCAATGATTGGTAAGTTTATTGATACAATGAACAAAGAAGAAGATCTACCTTACACATATACAAGCTATTCACCTTGCTTCCGTAAAGAAAAGGGTGCTCATGGTATTGAAGAGCGTGGTGTATACAGAATTCATCAATTTGAAAAGCAAGAGATGATAGTTGTATGTAAGCCAGAAGAAAGCCCAATGTGGTTTGAAAAGCTATGGCAGAATACAGTAGATCTATTCCGTTCACTTGATATTCCAGTAAGAACACTAGAGTGTTGCTCTGGTGACCTTGCAGACCTAAAGGTTAAATCTATTGATGTAGAGGCTTGGTCACCTCGTCAGAAGAAATATTTTGAGGTAGGTAGCTGTTCAAATCTTGGTGATGCTCAGGCAAGAAGATTAAAAATCAGAGTTAAGGGTAAAGATGGAAAATATTTTGCACATACTCTTAACAACACTGTTGTTGCTCCACCAAGAATGTTAATAGCATTCTTAGAGAATAACTTAAATGCTGATGGTTCAGTAAATATTCCAGTTGCTTTAAGACCATATATGGGTGGTAAAGAAGTAATTAAATAATAAAAATGCTGTTGACAAAAGATGTTACAATAGTATAAAATAATATAATTAACAACTTAAAATACGGACTAATAAATTGCCGAAAAATAAGGAGGAGAAACAAAATGATAAATAACAATTATCAAGAAAAATTTTGTAAGGAAGCTTTAACATTTGATGATGTTTTATTGGTTCCTGGTGAATCTTCTGTAGAGCCTGCAAATGTAGACATTAGTGCTCAGCTGACAAAGAAAATCAGATTGAATACACCACTTGTTACTGCTGCTATGGATACAGTAACAGAAGCAAAAATGGCTATTGCAATTGCAAGAGAGGGTGGTATTGGTATCATCCACAAGAATATGACAATTGAGCAGCAGGCAGATCAGGTAGACAGAGTAAAGAGATCAGAAAACGGTGTTATAGCTAACCCATTCTTCCTTTCACCAGAGCATACAGTAAACGATGCTAACCAGCTTATGGCTAAGTATAAGATTTCAGGTGTTCCAATTTGTGAGGGCGATAAGCTTGTTGGTATTATCACAAACCGTGACCTTCGCTTTATGACAGAGATGGACTACAGCCAGCAGATTAAAAATGTTATGACAACAGAGGATCTTGTTACAGCACCTGTTGGCACAAGCATGGAGCAGGCTCAGGAAATTCTAAGAAAACACAAGATCGAGAAGCTACCAATCGTTGACGAAAATGGTAAGCTAAAGGGCCTTATTACAATCAAAGATATAGAGAAGTCAATGCAGTTCCCTAACTCTGCAAGAGATGACAAGGGTAGACTTCTATGTGGTGCTGCTATTGGTGCTACATCAGATGTACTAGAAAGAGTAGCAGAGCTAGTAAAGGTAGAGGTAGATGTACTTGTACTTGATTCAGCACACGGTCATAACAGAAATGTTATTAACGCTGTTAGAAGGGTTAAAGAAGCATTCCCAGATATTCAGCTTATTGCTGGTAACGTAGCAACAGCAGAGGCTACAAGAGCTTTAATCGAAGCTGGTGCTGACGCTGTAAAGGTTGGTATTGGTCCTGGTTCTATCTGTACAACTCGTGTAGTTGCAGGTATTGGTGTACCACAGATTACAGCAATTTATGACGCAGCTTGTGCAGCAGCAGAGTATGGTGTACCAATTATCGCTGATGGTGGTATTAAGTATTCTGGTGATATTGTTAAAGCATTGGCAGCAGGTGGTAACGTTGTAATGATCGGTTCACTTGTAGCAGGCTGTGAGGAGTCACCTGGAGATAGCGAAATCTATCAGGGCAGACAGTT
>JAXJJE010000196.1:0-3517 GCA_036298405.1 Acutalibacteraceae bacterium | reverse complement strand
ATATATATGAATCATATGACGGAATTAAAATTCCAGATTCAAAGGTAGAAAAACTGAGAAATCGCTTTGAGCTTGATAATCTGCCAGATATAATTCCTGACGAAAACGAGAAGGCTAGCAGTACAGGTGATGAAGAACCTTTTCTTCTTGATGCTACTACGGTGGATTTGATTTTAAAATACCCTGATGGAAGCACAAAAGAAAAGGCAATAACAGCAGAGCTGTCAATCGAAATTTACGAACAGCTTTTACCTTACTTTATCAACGATTATAAAAATAGTTAATAATTAAAATTTTATATACCATATATTGGTGTCATAAAAATACATTAATAAGGAGAATTACAATGGGATTATTTGATAAAAAATTCTGTGATGTTTGTGGAGAAAAAATTGGACTTTTAGGTAATAGAAAGCTAGAAGACGGCAACCTTTGTAAGGATTGTGCTAAAAAGCTTTCACCGTTCTTTGATGAACGCAGACACTCAACAGTTGAGCAGATAAAACAACAGCTTGAGTACCGAGAGCAGAATAAATCTGCTGTGGCAAAATTTAGAGCAACTAAGTCCTATGGTAATGGTAAAAAGGTATATGTAGATTTATCTGCAAACAAGTTTGTTGTAGCACGTGGAGCTAATTGGAGAGATGATAACCCAGATGTTATCGACTTCTCTCAGGTAACAGGTGTAGATACCGATGTTAAAGAGCATAAGAGAGAGCTATATTACACTGCTCCAAACGGAGAGCGTAAAAGCTATAATCCAAGAAGATATGAATATTCCTATGAATTTAAGGTAACTATCAATGTTAATTCACCTTGGTTTGATGATATAAGGCTTGAGCTATCAGAGTCTAATCGTCCTGAAAGTACATATAGCCCAGCGTATAACGACTATATGTTACAAATGAACGAGCTAAGCTCTGTGCTTATGGGTAGAGGCTTACCACAGATGAATAATTTTGGTCAGCCACAGAGCTTTAACCAGCAGGGCTACGCACAACAGAATTTTGGTCAGCAACAAAGCTTTAATCAGCAGGGATATGTTCAACCAATGAATATGGGTCAAGGTGTAGCAATGGGAATGGGTGCAGGTATGAATATGAACAACCAGAGCCCAAGCTTTAATAACAGTATGGGTCAGCCTATGGGTATGAATCAGAGTATGTCACAAAATAATATGTGGGTGTGTAGCTGTGGTATGCAGAATACATCTGCTTTTTGTCAGAATTGTGGTCAGAAAAAGCCAATGCAGTATGGTGGTAACCAAATTGTATGCGACAAATGTGGCTGGACTCCTCAGGCTGGTCAGCCAGTACCAAGGTTCTGTCCAAACTGTGGCGACCCAATAGACATTAACGACCAGCGTTAAGTAGTAGATTATGAAGCGTATAATATCAATTTTAATAGCTTTGTCGCTTTGTGCTTATGCTTTGGCAGGTTGTGAAAAAGGTGAGCGTGGTGGTTCTGTGACTGCAACAGATTTAAAAATAGCTCAAGGCGATGAAGCTACAGGCTTTTCAGATGTAACCGAACAGAAAACGGAATTTACAAATAATGAGGTAGTAACTGAGCCACAAACAGAGGCTACAAGCAAAGAGAAAGCTACTGATGTTGCAACAGAACCACCAACAGAGGTTAAAAACAACAAAGAAGAAGCTACTGTTATTCCAACCGAGCCATTAACAGATGATGAGCTACCTGTAAAAGATGTTCTGAAAAAAGAATATGAGTATTACAGGAGTGATTTTTATGAGCTACCAAAAGCAGAGGAGCTTGTAAATACTTCTTGGTTTAGCTATGAGGTTCTGGATGACGGTAGAGAAGCCTATTATAATATAGATGTTCTTGAAGATGTAATTAACATTACATGGAATGATGGAATAGATTCAGAGAACCACAATTTTACAGCACCTTGGAGCTTAAAAACAGAAAATGATGTTTGTATAATGCAACTGGATTTAGGAAATCTTGACGGAATAAGAAACTATTGCATTCTTACAACTACAGAGAAGAATCTTATATACTTCTCACAGGATTTTGTAAATAACGATATTCGTGACTATGAAAAAGCTTCAAGGGTAATGGAGCGTAGCTTTGGATGAATAGGTCAGTTTGGTAAAATGATTAAAGGAGAATAGATATGAGTATTTTTGATAAGCTTAAAGCTACTGCTGATACAGCAGTAGGTAATGCAGTAAAGCAGGGGGTAAGCAACCTTGGCAACAAAAGTGAAAGCTTTACATTTACAGCACTACCAGAAAGTGTAGACCAGCTAAAGGCTTTGCCAGAGGCAAGCCTTGATTCACCATTCAAGACAGCTGCATTAACTGTATGTGCTTTATGTGCTTATGCAGCAGACAAGCAGATTGGTATAGAGATGCTTAATTTTTTAAAGGGACCAAAGCCGTTAAGTCCGTTTGAAATATCTTTTTTAGATGACAGATTTCGTGACGGTAATACGTATGTTCCGTTCTCTTACTTCAAGGGAGCAACCCCAGACAATAACTACACTCCAACCGAGCCTTTTACTGTAACGGTAAGCTCTAACCCTTATTCTAACGCTAACGAAGGCTATATGAAGCTGTTTATTCGCAGTGGTGGTGCTGATAATCCTCGTGAAGTAGTATTGCGTATGAAGGGTGACGGCAGATGGTTTTTGTGGGAGCAATTCTTGCTTGTGGGTATTCGCATACCTAAATCAGCAGACCCTTGGGCATAAAGAAAAATACTATTGCTATGAATTAGAGAAAAAATAATGATAAAATAGCCTCTTGGATATTGCTAAGAGGCTATAATGTTAATATTGTGCGTGTCAGGGTTTTAACCCCTTTTATTCAAAAGAAAGAAGGTGATGCTGTGAGGCGAATTGTCATTAATATGCAAAATGTACTGTTTTGCAATGCTCTTTCTGATACGCTACGTAATTCTGGAAATGAGTTTGATACCTACACAGTAGACCTACCAGATAAGGTGGTAGACGATTGTAAATGGATTGCTCCGTACGCTTTGCTTATGGAGGTAACAGGATATACACCATGGAAGCTGTGTGAACGAATGAAAATTCGTGACGCTGTTAAGGCTCAGAATCCTGAATGTAAGATTGTTCTTATCGTTGATGAAAATTCAGAAAGAGAAATAGCTAAGCAGATTAAACAAATGAAAAAAGACGGATTTATAGATCAGTTTATATATGGCTCTATATCTGCTACTTATTTTGTAGATATTATTGATAGCTTATAAGCTGTTTTTGAAGAGGCTTATGTACAAGCTTACATATAAACAAATACACATATATTTCTGAAAAAAAGGAGGAAGAGAAAATGAAAAAACGAATATTAAGTGTTCTGCTTGTTGTTGTAATGCTGGTTGGTATGATACCAGTGTCTGCCATAACAGCAGGTGCAGCTGAAACAGCTATAACAGCTTCAACAGCTACCACAACTACTTCTTACGAGGTTGGTGACTGGGACGGTCTGAAAACGGCTCTTACTGTTTCGGGCACAGCAAAAATCAAGCT
>JAXJJE010000195.1:0-1927 GCA_036298405.1 Acutalibacteraceae bacterium | reverse complement strand
TAAACTCTACTCTGTTTTGCTCGTTAAGCTCTAATCCTAAAATATATGCTAAATGCCACGAAATAGCCTCTCCCTCACGATCGGGGTCGGTTGCAAGATAAACATAATCTGCTTTTTTTGCAGCCTTTTCAAGCTTTGTTACAAGCTCCTCTTTGCCTGCTATTATTTCGTAATTAGGCTGAAAATGCTTTCTTACATTTACACTTAATCTTTTTGCAGGTAAATCTCTTACATGGCCCATAGAGGCAACAACCTCAAAGCCTTCACCCAGATATTTTTTTATAGTCTTAGCTTTAGCAGGTGACTCCACTATAACTAACTTTGACATAAAATCCTCCTTAACCTACAATCAGATATTTTAATAACTCTGCATTTGATTGTAGTTTAGTTTAAATCAGATCGGATGGTAAGCTCCTCCTGATTTTCTTGTTACTGCCTCTTCAAGCTCAAGCTCGGTTAAAGCCTGCATTACAGCTGATGCAGTAAGCTTAGTTTTTATAATTATATCATCAACTGTTGATGGTGCTTCAAAAACAATGTCGTAAATCAAGCTGGCATTGTCTGAAATGTCACTTAATAATTTTTTGCTTACCTTATTATTTATATCCACATTATCTGTATTTTTAACAGATGTAGTATTATTATTTTTATCAACAATACTGTTTACAGATACTGCTCGCTTTTTGCCATTTGGGATACTGTTTATTATATTATCACTAATTTCGTCAATAGGCAATGGTTCTTCTATTGTTAATGAATATTTATTTGTATATTCCTCTATAATATCCATTGCATTTGTAACTGGCTTTGCACCCTGCTTTATAAGGCTATTGGTGCCAAATGCAACTGCATTTGTTACATCACCTGGTATTGCAAATACATCTTTATTCTGTGAAAGTGCTGTAGAGGCTGTTATTAAGGCTCCACTTTTTTCGCCTGCCTCTACTACAAGTACACCCTGTGATAATGCAGAAATAATACGGTTTCTTTTAGGAAAGCTATATTTTTGTGGTGCTGTGTCGGGTGGATATTCTGAAATAACTGCACCTGTTTTTGCTATACTGCTACGCATTTGTGCGTTGCCCATAAGATAATTATAATTTATACCACAGCCAAGCACACATATTGTAGTGCCCTGTGCTGATAATGCCCCAGTATGTGACGAGGTGTCTATACCTAATGCACCACCACTTACCACAACTACACCCGATTTTGCTAAATCGTAGGCAATTGAGTACGCTAGTCTTTTGCCATTTACTGTAGAATTTCGTGTACCTACCATAGCAATTGAAAGTATGTTGTCAACATCTGGTAAATTACCATTTACATACAAAACAGCCGGTGGGTCGTAAATTTCTTTTAGCTGAGCTGGGTACTGTGGCATATCCATAGTATACATTTTATAGCCAAGCATATTACACTTATCTATAATTTGCTGTGCCTGCTCAAGTGTAAAGGTGCTCAGATTTTGCATTTCTGATTTTGTAAAGCAACCACACAAAAGCCATTCTTGTTTTCCACCATTATAAAAATCTATTATCGAAGGGTAAAATCTGCGTATAACATTTACCTTTGGGTTTGCATAGCCTAAGCAAGCCTGCAACCACACCCAATACTTTAATGTATCGTTCATACAGATTACCTCCTTAATAGCTCCCACATAGATATTGATGCAGCCACAGAAGCGTTAAGTGATTCTGCTCTGCCCAGCATTGGTATTGTAGCTTTAATTTTGCAATTATCAATTGTTTCGGTTCTTAGTCCGTTACCTTCGTTTCCAATCAATATTGCACACAGCTGTTTATTGTTATCAGTTATTTTTGTAATTGGCATTGCGTTGCTGTCAACTACAGCTGCAATTGTAGTAACCCCCTGTGAATTAAGGCTTGTAACCTCATCTGCCATATCGTTGCAGATTGCTATAGGT
>JAXJJE010000194.1:0-1788 GCA_036298405.1 Acutalibacteraceae bacterium | reverse complement strand
GTTTAGTATAAACAACATTTAAAATCAGAATTTTTTGATCAGATTTACGCCAAACGAAAACAACACACTTAAAGCCTGCCATCGTAAGATAGCAGGCTATGAAGCAGGATAAAAAATTTGACGTAAAGCATCTGATCGTTAGAAATAAAATAATATACGGACAGAAAAGCATGGTTTAACAATTCTGTCCGTTTAACTTTATAGACAATAATAGTACAATCGTATAAAAACAAAAATTATCCCTTGTTTAAAACAAAACTATTTTGTCATAAAATATATATTTTACGTATATTTTTTTATCATTCTTTTTATTGCATCTTCATAAAGCTCAGTAGCAACATAATAAGATTCAGAGTGGTCAGCACCCTTTACTATTAATAATTCTTTTTCTGAATTACACACCTCGTAATTTTTTTCTGTCATCCACACAGGTACAAAATCATCAATTTCTCCATGAATAAACAAAATAGGTATTTTTGTTTTTGCTACCTCATTGAGAGTGCTGACATCACTATAGCCGTATCCAGCTTTCTTTTTTGTCATTTTCTCCGAGATATTCATTATTGGAAATTTAGGTATATGATAATCACGTTTAAGTACATGAGAGAAAACATCGTAGGCACTGGTAAAAGCACAATCAGCTATAATTGTCTTTACATTAGATGGTAAGTCTAAACCACTTGTCATAAGAACTGTTGCACCACCCATTGAATTTCCGTGAAGAAATATATTAACATCTTTACCAAAACGCTTAACAGCATAATCAACCCACTTTACAGCGTCGTATCGGTCAAGAACACCAAAACCAGTGTACTCACCTTCGCTTTCACCATGATTTCTTGCATCAACCATAATAACATTAAAATCCTGTTCGTGATAAAACTTTGCCTTTGAACCATAGTCATTAAGTCCTCTGCTGGTGTAACCATGAAAGCATATTACACAATTCTTATTGTTATTACTACTTAAAAGAGTTGCGTGTAGCTTTAAACCATCAAAAGAGTTTATATATACATCCTCTGTATTCTGCTCATAAAGCCAGCTTTTTCGAGAACGCATAAAATCAAGGTGCTTTTGCCAATTTGTATTTGCACTTATAATATTATTATCAATAGTTGCAGTAGGCTTTCTTAGAATAGTAAATCTGAAAAAATAGCGTGCCACAAAGTAAACTACACATATTAACACGATTAAAAATACTGCAATACCAATTAATATCAAAAAAGCTGGGTTCATATTTATACTCCTTTAACAAACAATTAAGAATTTATTAGTTAAGTATCAATTATCTTTTATATAGCATTGTTCTCTACAATTAGCTCAGAGAAGATACCAGATGTACTGATTATATTCTGGGCATTTTCGTTTTGGATATATTCGATTAAATCACCGTTTTTGCAAGTAATAATATTGCACTTTCTGCCGTTGTTCAAAAGCTTGTAGTTCTCTAGGTTTTCAACGTGTACAATTGTCTTTGCTTTGAACTGATTCACATCAAGCTGTGTGCAATTACCAGAAATAAAAATTTTGTAATCTGTTTTTGATGTAAGCTCTATACTACCCTCGGTATCACGAATATAAATATTTTCTGCGTCACCGTCGTATTCTAGTCTGCTAAGACGTAAATCCTCAATGAACAGCTCCTTAACACTTGCACTTATCTCTGTATGCTCTGTAAACCCTTCTGGAAGTAGAAGTGTAATATCCACATTTTCCTGCGTTTCAAATCGGCTAACTCCCTTTTTATTTAAAAGGTCAACATCCAGCTTATTTTTCTTTTCATCAAGC
>JAXJJE010000193.1:0-12271 GCA_036298405.1 Acutalibacteraceae bacterium | reverse complement strand
TTGCTCATCACTGATTTCATATCTTCTTACTGACACGATTTCTCCTCCTTTAACTTTTTATTTTATTATATAACTCCTTCAGATTTTGTGCAATTTTTAGTTTTCAGATACGCCCTAGTGAGACAGCCCCTTCTTTTTTTGCATAAAAATTAGGCTGCCTCACTTGATTAGTGAGACAGCCCCCCGAGGTTTTAAGTTTGTCTTATTTTACTGGAATAGAAATACCCTTAATAGGATAATTGTCAATTGTAACGTAATCTACACTACTTGCTTTAAATGAATCATCAACATCATCGAGATAAATAAAAATTTTTTCATCATTTTCTCCTTATATGTTTTTATTAAGATTTTATTATGTTTTAATCTGATGTTAATAAAATTATATCACCGAATATTATATAATTCAATTTAGATATATAAATTGAATTATATGTGAGGGTAAAAAAATCTTGATGTTTTTTGTTATAAATGTTGAAAATACAAGCAGGTTCTATTATACTGTTTTAAAATAAGTTTAAAACTTAAGTAGGCTGTGTATAAATACGGCAATAAGAGAATAATCCATATAGGTGGGTAGAATATGAAGCTAAAAGGAGTGATAAATATGGAGTTTAACGAGAAGCTTAAAGCATTACGAAAGCAAAAGGGACTTACACAGGAGGAGCTTGCAGAGATATTGTTTGTATCTCGTACTGCTGTTTCTAAATGGGAATCGGGCAGAGGTGTGCCGAATATTGAATCGTTAAAATCAATATCAATATCAAAATACTTTTCTATTTCTATTGATGAATTACTTTCTGGTGAAGAATTACTTACAATTGCAGACGAAGATTGTAAGCAAAGAGAAAAGCATATTTGTGATTTGGTGTTTGGCTTGCTCGATTGCAGTATGCTTATGTTTCTTTTTCTTCCGTTTTTTGGAGAAAGAGGTACAGCTGTTATAAAAGAGGTTTCGCTGTTAGAGCTTACAGAAATTGCAATGTACATCAGGATACCTTATTTTGTTATTGTTTTTGGGATAATAATTGTTGGAATATTAACACTTACCTTGCAAAATAGTGAAGCGAAATTCTGGGTAATGCACAAGCAGAAGCTATCTGTAGGACTAAGTGCTGGTGCAGCGATTTTCTTTATGATGACATTGCAGCCATATGCAGCGTTATTTACCTTTATTTTTCTTGCTATAAAAGCACTTTTGTTGATAAAATGGCGATGACACGAAGCGTATCACCGATGTAACGCTTAAATTCTTGTTGTTTTTTGTTTCTAAGATTATATTTTAATCAGGCGAAAGCCAAGATTATTATTGTAAAGGACGAGTAGAAATGACAAAAGAAACAACAAATGTAAAAAAATTAAAGCTCCTGTTTATCGGCTTAGTAATGCTGGTATTGTTTGCAGTGTGGACGGTTCTTGTACAATGTATAGATGTGCACGCAATTGGTCCAGAAAGCTCCTGTGTTGGGTTTGCAAGGCTGAATGGATTTGTACATAAGCTTACCGGTGTAAATATGGCATGGTATAATGCTACAGATTGGCTTAGCATTATACCACTGTGCTTTATTTTAGGTTTTGCTGTGCTTGGGCTTGTACAGCTTATTAAACGAAAAAGCTTGTTTAAGGTGGATGCAAGTATTCTTTTGCTGGGGGTTTTTTATATTGCTGTTATGGCAGGGTATATTTTATTTGAATTTTATGCTGTTAATTACAGACCAGTGTTGATTAATGGTATACTTGAGGTGTCGTATCCGTCGTCAACAACACTTCTTGTTTTGTGTGTTATGCCTACAGCTGTTTTACAGTTAAGAAGCAGAATTAAAAATCACAGGGTAAAAAATATCGTTACATTTGTGATATGTGCTTTTACAGCTTTTATGGTTATGGGCAGAATAATTTCGGGTGTGCATTGGTTTACCGATATAATAGGTGGAGTGTTTTTAAGCGTAGGCTTGGTGTTGATTTATTATAGTCTGGTTAAGCTTGCAGAAAATATAGCTAAATAAGAATAATACTATTTTATTTATATCAAGTATATATCTTTTCAGTATATTTTATATCTGACTTCATAGTATGTCCTTAATAGGCGTCAGTCTTACTGTAGTAAGCTATATCTGTCAGACAAAAAATCTGCCATTTTTTAATAGAGCTTATTATTACGTTTAGTTCTGAAATAATATAAAATAAAAGGTTCAGAGGGCTGTGTGCTTTCTGAACCTTTTTCTGTATATTTAAAATAAAAACGACTGACTCTTAATAGAGCCAGTCGCCGAACTATTTATTGATTTATTTTGCAGGTCTAACTGTAAGCTGATTTGTAATTACATTATATGTGAATGTAAAGTTTTGAGGTGATGATACATATAGAGTTGTTTGACTTGACCAGTCAGGGCTGTAAGGTGCTGTAAACTGATTTGAGTAATAACCCTTAGAGCCAAATTCTACGCCATCAACACTTACTTTGAAATCATGATAACCCCAGCTTAGTGAAGCTGTAGCTGTGAATAGATTTTTGTTGCTTGTTGACTGAGTAAGTGTAAGGTTAGGTTTACCTACAATTTGAATTGTTGGATTATTTAGCTGCTTAGCTACTGTTAGCTTGTTTGCTTTTACGTCAAAGCTGAATAGATATTCACCACCATCAGCATTGAATGTAGTAGCCTTTTTCCAGTCTGTGCTGTAAAGGATATTAAGCATATTGTTTGTGAATGTAGAACCACAGCCATACTCTGTACCGTCTGAATTTACCTTAAACTGATAAGTACCTTTTTCAAGCTTTGCTGTTGCTGTGAAAACATTAGCGTTGCTAGTTTTTGTTAGCGCAAGGTCAATGTCACCTGTGATGTTAACCTTGTCAGCAGATATTTTCTTGTAATCAACAGTTAGCTTGCTTGTTGCAGGGTTGAATGTGAATGTATACTCACCACCTGTAGCATTAAAGGTTGTAGCCTTTTTCCAGCTTGATGAATAAGTAACATTTTTAAACTGGTTTGTAAATGTAGAACCACAGCCGTACTGAGTGCCGTCAAAATCAATTTTGAAGCTGTATGTGCCAGCCTTTAGCTGAGTTTTACCAACATAAACATTATTAGAATATGTAAGCTCAATTTGCTCATCGCCAATAATTCTTGCTTTTTCTAAAGCTGTGAAATCCAGATTGTTCTCACGTGCATATTTCTCGAATGCTGTACCAAGGTGTCCATAAACAGGGATATAAGTTACAAAGCTATCCTTACCGATATTTGTAAGACTATCAGGAACAACAAAGCCGTTCATACCTGATGAGAATCCGTAGAATGCATAATCACCTACAGTTTCAAGATTCTTTGGTAGCTTTATGTCTTTAACAAAAGCACAGTTCTTAAATGCAGCCTCACCAATATTAGTTATAGTATCTGCAATAGTTACTTTTTCAAATTCAAGCTCGTCAAAAGCGTAGTCGCCTATGCTTGTTACAGTGTAACCATCTATTGTAGCTGGAATTGTAATATCTGTTTCAGCACCCTTATATTTTGTGATTTCTGCTGTGCCATCGTTAAGTACAATATAATCAAAGCCGGTTTCTAGTGCAACAAAAGGAATCTGATGCATTTTTGCATGAGCTTCCAGTTTTGAACCCTCATAGCTGTATAGTGTAAGCTTTGGACAATTCTCGAATGTAAGCTTTGAACCGTAGTAGCTGATTTGTGTGTAACCACCAACAGTTAGTGATTCAAGATTAGTACAGTCCCTGAATACACTTGGTTCAAAGTAAGATAGTGTGTCTGGTAGAACTACAGCTTTTAGACTAGTACAACCTGAAAAAGCTAAGATATCCAGAGATGTAAGTTTGTCTGAAATAGTAATTTCTTTTAGAGAAACACAATTTAAGAAAGCTCTTTTTCCAATAGTGTATAGGTTGTCGCTAAGAATAACTGTTTCAAGGCTTTTACAATTCTCGAATGTATTATCGCCAATGTATGTAATTGAAGAGCAGTCAATCTTTTTAAGACCAGTACAGCCATTGAATGAACCAGTCATTTGTGTGATATGGTCAGGGATAGTTACCTCTTCAAGCTTAGTACAACCGGTAAAAGATGTAGGGAAGTAGGTCAATGATTCAGGTAGCTTTGGTATCTCTGTGATAGCTGTGTTAGAAAAACACCAGCTGCCTAAACCAGTTACGCTATCTGCTAGATTAATTTCAGATAGATTTGTACAATTTCTGAAAGCCTCTTCACCGATAATCTGAATACCTTCTGATAATGTAATACCTTTAATATCAGTGTTGCCTTTGAAAGCACCTGCACCAATACTTGTTACATTATATCCGTCAATAGTAGCTGGGAATACAATATGTGAATTGTTACCCTTGTAGCCTTTAATTTCAGCTGTACCATCAGTTAGTATAGTGTATGAGAAGTTTGAAGCTGGCTCTGTAGGAGCTACTGTTGGAGCCTCTGTAGGAGCCTCTGTTGGAGCCTCTGTTGGAGCTTCTGTAGGAGCCTCTGTTGGCTCTTCAACAGCCTCAGTGTAAGAAAGCTTTAGTGTGCCATCACCATTGTTAACAAGTGTGAATGTAACAGCAACGCCACCAGGAACCATAAGCTTGTCAGCCTTTGTGCCAAGTTTGTTGGTGTTGTAAAGAGTAGCCTCAGTTACGTCACCTAGCCAACCATCTGTCATATACCAGTTAGCGTTGTTTTCCTCTTTAACAGCTACATAGCTTGTTTCATCAAATGTAGTTGTTAGTTTGCCATCAACAAAAGCATACTTACCCATATTCTGGTAATCGCCTTCGCAAGCATAGTTTGCTCCGTTGATCCAACCAAATAGATAGTAGGTTGTTGTGTCTACTGCTGACGCACTAATGCCTGTAATGCACATACTACAAACAAGCATTACAGAAAGAGCAATAGAGGTTAGTCTTCTGATTACTTTTGATTTCATTATCGAAATCCCCCTTTTTACATAATCTGGTTTAAAACCAAGAATAATTTTACAATAATTATCCTAAATAGACAATACAACTAATATACAATAATATTTTGTAGTATCTTGAAAAAACATAACAAATTATATAAAGGCAATATCAAAAGAATATTCCCGATAATTTATGTGCGTTTACAGATTATAAGCAACAGGGTGAAAATGCTAAATTCTTAAGTAACAATAATATTGTCTGAAATCGGTATAAAAAATTAGAGCAGTTTTTTATGGCTGACGAATAATTACTTACAGTAGGGCTGAAGTATAAAATGTAATGCCAAATCAAATATAGGATAAATAAGTTTTAATAGAGCTTAGGACAAAAGCATTAACCAGTATTTTGTTTAGCGTTACAAATTTAAAAAAGACACTATATTTACATGAGTTTATAAAATATGTCTTATTTTTTCACCATATTTAGTTTATAATAAACAATCTTGTTTTTATAGGTGATTAAAATAGGATTTTGTGTTGAAAATTGAGTCTTTAGGGTATATAATTTAAGGGAATGTATGACTACGTTGCGAATATTTTTAGCATATTTATAATCTTTCGGAGGTCGTTTTATGGAAATTTCTTTTAAGGACATTTTAAGAATTATTAAAAAGAATTTGGCTTTGATTATTGTTGTGTCTTTACTTTTTGCATCAGCTTCTTTTTTTGTTACAACATTATTTGTTAAGAAGACATACACATCTTCTGTAAAGCTGTATGTTAGTGCAAACTATACCGATAACAACGCAAACGAGGACCTTAGTACATATAACTATACCTCAAAGCTGGTTACAACATATATAGAAATGCTTGATACAAACAAATTCTATACTTCAGTTTCAGAACAGCTAAACGGTAAATATACTCCATCGCAGCTTGCAAATGCAATAACCTTTACAAATGTAGAAAACACAGAGATATTTATGGCTAAGGTTGTGTTTGGAGATCCAAGCGAGGCTAAAAATATTGCAGATGCAGTAGCAGATGTTGCACCAGATACAATCTCTGAGCTGCTTGTAAACAATTACCAGCTTAAAATTGTAGATGAGGCAACAGTGCCAAAGCAGCCAACATCACCAAATGTGTTAAAAAATGTATTATTCGCATTTTTAGGTGGTCTTGCAGTTACATTTGTAATAGCATTTACTAAGGAGTGCTTTGATGTTAAGGTTAAATATGACGATGACACAAGTATGATATGTGGTATGCCTATTCTTTCTGTAATTCCTGATTTTGAATATTATACAACTAATAAAGAGATACTATCAAAGAAATCAAAGAAAGGTGGCAAGCATAATGGCTAAGCATAAAATAGATCATTCTATAGATACCGAAATTCTTGGCTTTAGAATTAAAGAATCCTATAAAACAGCCAGAACGAATATTGCATATTCTATCTTAAAAAAAGGATGTAAAAAGGTTGCCTTTACAAGCTCAAGAAAAGACGAGGGTAAGACTGTTACAGCAATGAATGTTGCACTTGCACTTGCTCAGCAGGTAGACACAAAGGTTATTGTAATTGAGTGTGATTTGCGTCGTCCACAGGTTCATTCAGCATTAAAGCTAGACCCAACACCAGGCCTTACAAATTATCTGAATAATGAATGTGAGGTAGGCGATATTATAAAGGGTACCAAGCTTGACACACTTAAAGCAGTTTGTTATGGTGCAATTCCTCCGAACCCATCAGAGCTTTTATCAAGTGAAATTATGACAGAGTTTATTCAGTTGCTTGAAAAGGAATATGATTATATTATCTTTGATACACCACCTATAGGTGTGGTTATCGACTCTGTTCCACTTTTAAAGCATTCAGATGGTGTAGTGGTAGTTGTTAAAAATAATTCTACTACTTATCCAGAGCTTAACAGAACACTAGAAGCAATTAAGCGTTCTGGTGGTAAAACTTTGGGTGTTATCTTAAACAAGGTAAAATTCTCAAAGATGAAGAAATCTAAGGCAGACACTTATGAATATTATGGATATTAATATATAAAAGTTATATTTTATTAAATTATTTTAGCAAAGGGAAGAGGGAAAAATATGAAAGCAGTTCTTCTAGCGGGTGGCTTTGGAACAAGAATTTCTGAGGAATCAAGATTCAAGCCAAAGCCAATGATCGAAGTTGGTGGTATGCCTATTCTATGGCATATAATGAAAATGTACTCTAAGTATGGTGTTAATGAATTTGTAATTTGTGCAGGATATAAGCAGCACGTTATAAAGGAATGGTTTGCTGATTACTTTTTACATACCTCAGATATTACATTCGATTTTACTCAGGACGATAAAATTATTGTTCACCACAAAAGAGCAGAGCAGTGGAAGGTAACTGTAGTTGATACAGGTCTTAATACTATGACAGGTGGACGACTAAAGAGAGTAAGAAGCTATCTTGGTGACGAGCCATTCTTTATGACATATGGTGACGGTGTTGCTGATGTTGATATTGATAAGCTACTAGAATTCCACAAGTCACATGGTAAGCTTGCAACAATGTCTGCTGTTAAGCCAGGCAGTCGCTTTGGTGTGCTTGACCTTTCAGACAATGACGAGGTTAAGGCTTTCAGAGAGAAAAGCGATGTTGATTCAGGCTTTATAAACGCTGGCTTTATGGTACTTTCTCCAGAAGTACTTGACTATGTTAAGGACGATACAATAATGTTTGAGCGTGAGCCAATGGAGAAGCTTGCACAGGACGGACAGCTGATGTGCTATAAGCACGACGGCTTCTGGCAGTGTATGGATACATTGCGTGACAAAGAAAAGCTTGAGGAGCTATGGAACGATAATAAGGCTCCTTGGAAAGTGTGGGAAGACTAATGCAGAATTTTTATAAAGGTAAAAGAGTTTTTGTAACAGGACATACTGGCTTTAAAGGTAGCTGGCTATGTAAAATTCTTGCAAACTGGGGTGCAGAGGTTACTGGCTATTCAACAGTTCCACCTACAAGCCCAAGCTTATTTGAAATTGCAGGTATCGAAAATGATGTTAATTCAATAATCGGCGATATTCGTGATTACGACGCTTTGAAAAAGGCTTTTGACGAGGCTAAGCCAGAAATCGTGCTTCACCTTGCTGCTCAGCCTATAGTTCGTGATAGCTACAAGCTACCTGCTTATACATACGAAACAAATGTAATGGGTACTGTAAATATTCTTGAGTGCGTAAGACTGTCTGATTGTGTTAAATCATTCTTGAATGTAACAACAGATAAGGTTTACGAGAACAAGGAGTGGCAGTGGGGCTACCGTGAAAACGAGCCTCTTGACGGCTTTGACCCATATTCAAACAGTAAAAGCTGTAGTGAGCTTGTAACTCACAGCTATAAAAATTCATTCTTTGCAGACGGCAGAGTTGCAATTTCTACTGCTCGTGCAGGTAATGTAATTGGTGGCGGTGACTTTGCAAACGACAGAATTATTCCAGACTGCGTGCGTGCACTTGAGAACAATCAAGAGATTACAGTGCGTAACCCATATTCAACACGCCCATATCAGCACGTACTAGAGCCACTATTTGCTTATCTTATGATTGCAAAGGCACAGTATGAGGACATCAGCGTTGCAGATTACTACAATGTTGGTCCAGATGAATGTGACTGCGTTACAACAGGTGAGCTTGTTGATATGTTTGTAAAATACTGTGATGGCAAAATTTCAAGAACAGATAAAAGCGAAGAGAACGCTGTGCACGAGGCTAACTTCCTAAAGCTAGACTGCTCAAAGCTGAAGGCTGTATTCGGCTGGAAGCCACATTGGCATGTTACAGATGCAGTAGAGAAAACTGTAGAGTGGTCACAGGTGTGGCTTGCTAATGGTGACATACGCAAGTGTATGGACGAGCAGATTGAAAGCTTTTTAAATAGTCAGATATAATAAATACTTAACACTATATATACAAAGAGGTTTTATAAATGAATAAGGTTATAGTAACAGGTGCAAACGGATTTGTAGGCTCTCATGTATGTAAAGAGCTTTGTAGCAAGGGCGTAAAGGTTTACGCTATTATTAAAGACGAAAACGAGAACATCGAGCATATCAAGGACTTAGACAATCTTTCTATTGTTTATTGCGACCTTGATAGCATTGCAACTCTACCAGAGAAAATTGCAGACAGAGATATTGATGTTTTCTACCACTTTGCTTGGGTAGGTGTATCATCACAGCTAAGATGCGACGAAAATGTTCAGACAAAGAATGCTCTTTGGACTGTACAGGCACTAAAAACAGCTGACAGTATGAACTGTAAGAAGTTTGTAAATGCTGGCTCAATTATGGAGAAGGAAACATATATGGCTGTATGCACACAGGGTAGCGAGCCAAGCGTTGGCTACATTTATGGTGCTGCTAAGCTATACGCAAGAACAATCTGTAAGCCACTAGCAAGCTCATTAAATATTGACCTTTGCTGGGCTGTAATTACAAATACATATGGTGTAGGCGAGCTATCATCACGTTTTGTAAATACAACAATCAGAAAAATCATTGCTAACGAGCCACTACAGTTTACAGCAGCTACTCAGAACTATGACTTCATCTATATCGACGATGTAGCAAAGGCTTTTGTAGCTATTGGTGAGCATGGTAAGCCAAACAAGGAATACACAATCGGTAGTGGTCACGCAAGACCACTGAAGGAGTTTATTGTAGAGCTACTACAAACACTAGCTCCAGACTCTGTGCCTCTATTTGGAGATGTACCATTTACAGGTGTAAACATTCCACTAGAGTGCTTCGATACAACAGATATTGAAACAGACTGTAACTTTAAGCCTACAATATCTTTTGTTGAGGGTATTTCTCTTACAATGGAGTGGCTGAAGTCATTAAATTAATTAATAAAACAGAAATTGCTTTTACAACAATCTAAGAAAGCAAGGTGTAATAAATGATACAGAAATTTGAATTTTGTAAAACAGACTTTGAAGGAGCTTATCTGATTAAGCCTTTCTGTGCAACAGATATTAGAGGTGCTTTTATAAAGGATTATTCAAAAGAGGTTTTCGAGGCTAACGGTCTGGAGCATAATCTTGCAGAGGTTTTCTACACTGTTTCTCACAAGGGTGTAATAAGAGCACTTCACTTTCAAAGAGTACACGAGCAGGCTAAGCTTGTTCGCTGTGTAAAGGGTAAGGTTTTTGATGTTATAGTTGACCTACGCCCAGAATCACCTACATTTAAAAAATGGCAGGGTTTCTACCTTTCAGAGGAGAATATGCACGAGCTATATATTCCAGAGCATTTTGCACACGGTTATTTAGTTCTTGAGCCATCAGTTGTTTCATATAAGTGTGGAGAGAAATTCTACGGTGAATATGATGATGGTATTATGTATAACGACCCAGATTTCAATATCGAATGGCCATTTGACGAAATTGGTGGTATCGAAAATCTTATAATGGCAGATAAAGATAAGAATCTTCAGTCATTTAAGGAATATCAGGAAAAATACCTATAAAAAATTAAAAGGGAGCTACGATAACGTTGCTCCCTATTATAAAGTATAATACTATGAGTTGTTCGAAAACGTATTATCCGTTTACGAACAAAGCTTAATAGAGTGGGCTTAAATTTCGAGTTGGAATTGAATTTCGGAGGACGCAATGAATGTAGTTTATTCAAGCTCAGACAGCTATTCTCTTGTTGCAGGCGTATCAATGTATTCGCTTATGGTAAACAATAAGGAATGTGAAGAGCTAAATATTTTTCTTATAGATAATGGTATTACAGAGCCTAATAAGGCAAAATTCCAGAAAATGTGCGACAAATTTGGCAGAAAGCTATATTTTGTTCCTATTGTAGATATCGAAAAGCTAACAGGTGCTTCAATAGATATAGGCAGATGGAATATAAGTACATTTGCAAGACTTTTTTATGCAAGTCTTTTACCAGAGTGGGTTGATAGGGTAATACATATCGACTGTGACACAATGATTATGTCATCACTTGAGCCACTATGGAATACAGAGATGGGTGACGCAGTAGTTGCAGGCTCTTTAGAGTGTATTGGTGATAACTACAAAAGAGAAATTGATATGAAGGTAACCGATACATATATAAATGCTGGTAATGTTATGTTTAACCTTGATAGTATCCGTAAAAAGGGTCTGGAAGAGGATTTTAAAAAGTTTATTAAAGAGCATAAACAGCTATCTTTTGTTGACCAGCCTGTACTTAATTCTTGTACTACAAACGAAGAAAAGATTGTTGTTCCACTTAATTACAATGCTTACTCTATAATATATTATTTAAAATATAAGAATTTGATTAAAGCAAAAAGAGTATCACAATATTACAGCGAGGCAGAGGTAGCAGAGGCTGTAGCAAACCCATGTATTGTTCATTTTACTACCTGCTTTATGGACGGTAGCCGTCCTTGGGTAGAAAATAACCTGCACCCACTGCTTGACAAATACCTAGAGTATAAAGCTGGCTCTGAATGGGCTGACGAGCCATTGTGGAAAGACCCACGAAACGGTGTGAAGAAGCTTATGTATAAGATGTTCAGAGTATTGCCACAGCCGTTTGTTGCGTGGTCAATTGGAATTGTACACGATTTGGTTATCCCAAATATTCATAAGCTAAAAAAATAATCAGGAGGGAAATTTATGGAACCAATAAGAGTTTTACATAATATTGCTTTGATGGATACAGGTGGAATTGAAACACTTGTAATGAATCTATATAGACATATTGACAGAGAAAGACTTCTTTTCGATTTTCTTGTTCACCGTCCACAAGAGGGCTACTACGAAAGAGAAATAAGAGAATATGGTGGAAAGGTTTACAGAACCTGTCCATTTAACCCAATACATCTGAATCAGTTCAAGAAAGAATGTATGCAGGTTTTTGAGGAGCACCCAGAATACAAGGTTTTCCATGCTCATCAGGAGCTTAGCCTATGGACACTTGAGTATGCTCACAAAATGGGTATTCCTACAAGAATCTGTCATAGCCATAACGCTAAAACTGTTGTAAACCTAAAATATTTCTTCTTCCTATACGAGAAAATGTTTATCAAAAAGCACTGTACAGATATGTTTATGTGTTCACCACCAGCTGGCGAGTGGATTTTTGGTAAAAAGGCTGTTCAGGAGGGTAAGGTTAAGTATATTAACGGTATCATCGAAACAGAGAAGTTTAAGTTTAACGAAACTGTACGTAGAGAAATGCGTGAAGAGCTTGGTGTTGGCGATAAAATAGTAATTGGACATATTGGTAGATTTATGCAACAGAAGAACCATATGTTCCTACTTGAAATTTTCAGCCATATCCACAAGAAGAACCCTAACACTGTTTTGGTACTATGT
>JAXJJE010000192.1:0-16943 GCA_036298405.1 Acutalibacteraceae bacterium | reverse complement strand
CACACAAACCTTTCCCGCACAATCTGTGTGTCACCCTCATTACACGTTGTATTATACCATATAACCCAACAAAAATAAATGCATTAATTGTTAAAATTTTCAAGTCTATATTTATACAAATCGCACTAAAACCAAAATTACTTTCAACCCGATTAGTGTTATCATAAAAAAACAACACCTATAGCTTGTACCAAATATCAGCCAAGCTATAGGTGTATAATGGATATTCAATTTACTACAGATTATAGAGTATCAATGAATGTGTTTGTTGCCGTAGGGGCACCTGCATTTGTAGCAAGAGGTATTGCGTTATGAATAGTGTTACCGTCAATATCGGTTACAGTAGCAGGAGCACCAGCAGCACCAGCTGTAGAATAAGCAAACACGCACTTATCCGTTGTTGTAATCCAGTATGGAATATAATTCTTACCACTATATGTAACAACATTGAATGCCTCTTTAATAGCCTTTACCTTTGCTACGTGAAGAATATTAACATCTCCATGCTCCTCTATAGCGTCAGGAATATCTACACCATCTATTTTAGAGCCATTATAAATCTCATTATTCTTTGCAGCAATTTGAGACTGACACTCCTTAACTGCTAACTCGATTGTATCTGCATTTGCCAGAGCAGTGTTCTTTGCCGCTGTATTGATAACTGATTGAACCACCGGAATTGCAATAGCTGCCAGAATAGCCAGAATAGCAATAACGATTACCAGCTCAACAAGCGTAAAGCCTTTTTTACCGTTCTTTGTGATTGCCTTTGTCATTTTAACATTCTCCTTATATATAGTTCGTTTAGAGGGTTAAAAACCAAGCACCACACAAACCTTTCTCGCACAAGCTGTGTGTCAGCCTCATTGTACTTTATATTATATCAAATATTCTTCAAACAATAAATATCATAATTGTTAAAATTTTAAAAGTTATATTTACTGAGAATGCACGTTTTGCAAAGTTATTTTTCACTACGTGCATTTTATCTTAATTTTAGCAACACACGACTAACACTAAAAATCAAAGCAAGCTGTAGTGTTTAGTCGATTATTCAATCGCTGTTTATTTCTTTTTACGTATAAAAGAGCCTGCAGGTATTACTCTGTCGCAAGGAATTGTAAGCTTTTCCATTGGGTGTGGTGCTGAGTCTACACTTTCTCCCCTATGATTATATATCTGCTCTACCTTAATAGTAAATGACTCGCCCACTGGTGGCAACACATCAAGCACATCAGCAACTAAAAATTTATTTTTCTGTGTAAGGTACGCTATGCCGTCTTTGCAATCGTCGCACATTGCAACAACATCATACTCTCTTATATAGCCACCATGCTCTGTAGTCTGGCCTGGCTCGTTACCTAAGAAAAAGCCTGTACTGTACTCTCGGTGACTTATTTTATTAAGCTCCTCTTTTATCCATTGTGGCAGCTTGTAGCTTTCGCCTTGCTTATAATATTCATCAACAGCATTACGGTACGCATAGGTGGTTACTGCTGTATAATACGCAGACTTTGCTCTACCCTCTATTTTAAGGCTGGTAATTCCACTTTCGATAAGCTTAGGTATATAGTCTATCATACACATATCCTTTGAATTATACAGAAAGGTTCCGTCCTTATCTTCTTCTACCGGAAAATACTGACCCTCTCTGTTCTGCTCATACAAGTGGTATTTCCATCTGCAAGGCTGAGCACAGTCACCACGATTAGCATCTCTGCCTGTCATATACGCAGAGATTAAACATCTGCCACTAAACGACACACACATAGCACCCTGCACAAAGCATTCTATTTCTAAATCCTTAGGTACCTTTGCACGAATTTCTGCTATACCCTCAAAGCTAAGCTCTCGTGCTAACACAACTCTTGAGGCTCCCATATTATATAATGTATTCGCTGTGTGGTAATTCATAATACCTGTCTGTGTAGACATATGAATCTCTGTATTTGGTGCATACTTTTTTGCAAGCTCCATTACACCAATATCTGCAACTATAACAGCGTCTACACCTGCAGAGCTAAGCATTTCAAAATGCTGTGGCAAGCGTGCAACCTCGCTGTTGCATGGCACTGTGTTACAGGTAACATACAGCTTAGAGCCTACTGCGTGTGCTTTTTCTACTGCTTTTTTTATCTGTTCGTAATCAAAATTTTTAGAGGCTGTACGCATACCAAACTCTTTACCAGCAAGGTATACTGCGTCTGCACCAAATTTAAGTGCAGCGTCAAGGCTTTCTTCTTCTCCACAAGGTGCAAGCACCTCTGTAGGATGTCCGTATCTGAATTTACTCATATATATCATACCTTTCGTGAATTGTTGTTAATTACATTCAAAAAACTATATTCAAAAACGGCTTTCCAAAATGGAAAGCCGTTTATAGGTTACAGCGTTCAGGCTTATATTATGCCAAACCAGCCTCTACCATATTAACCTCATGCTCTGCAAATGTAGAAGCATAGTAAGGTGTAGCACCGTCGGTAGCTGTTGGTGCCTTATGACAGAAGTAGTAATAATCTGTATTATCAGGATATATAGCGGCATCAATTGCATCTAGACCTGGGTTACAAATTGCTCCAGGTGGCAAGCCTGCAATATTATAAGTATTATAATTGCTCTTAAATGTAGCAACTATCTCTGCAGGAATATCCTCTTGTGCACTATAAGGATAATATAATGTTGCGTCTGACTTTAGCTTGTCCAGATCGTAGTCACCATATGGTGATACACCATCATTATCTAAAGTATCAAGTCTGTTATAGAATACAGATGATACAACATACATATCGTTTATGTTAGCAGCCTCTGCCTGTACAAGAGAACCCATTTTTACAACATCATGAATTGTCATTCCCCTGTCTTTAATAACTGTTTCTATACTAACTGCATCGGTATAGCCTGAAACAGTTCTTGTTGAGGTACATCTTTTATATTCAAAGTTATCAAGGAATCTTCTGATAGACTCCTCAGCGTCTTCACCAATAAAGAATTCGTAGGTATCTGGGAACAGATAACCCTCTAGCTTGTACGCACAGTTTGCTTCTATTGGCACATCAGCAAGGAAGTGATAATCCTCGTCAAACTCATTAGAGTTACACAAATCCATAAACTTATCAGCCTTACAAACCTTTTTACCCTCAAGAGCCTCTGCAATTTGTCTAACTGTCATACCCTCTTTAAACTGAACTGTAACAGTTTCTGTTCTAGAAGGACCAGACTGCAATGTATTCAGAATTTGCTCATAGTCCATATTAGGACGCATTGTTTTTATACCAGCCTCAAAGCCGTCTGTAGAATTTGTAAATGTAGCATACAATCTGAAGAAGTCCTCTTCTTTAATAAGCTGGTTTTCTAGCAGTATAGTCACAATCTGGTCGAAGGTTGCGTTTTCTGGCACCTCGATTACAATTGTATCACCCTCTTCTGGTCTGTTTATACCAAGCAAATCGCTTGCACCATTCCATAAGAACATACCCAGCACAACAGATACAGCTATTACCATACATAGCCATATCAAACGAAACATACAACCGTTTTTCTCTGCCTTTTCTTTTTTACGTTTTTTATCCAGCTTTTTAAACTCTCGCAAGGCTTTGCGTTCTTCTTTGTCCATTTTATGCTTTTGTTCAGCATTAGAGAAGCTTGAGATTTCTTCTATCTCATTTTTCTTCTCTTCTTCATTTTCTTCATTGCCCTGCTCTATATCAATAAATTCCTCGTTATCCTCTATCTGATTAGCGTCGGTATACTTGTGCAAAGAATATTTTTCAGAAAAATCGTCTGCCATCATTCTTGATGGTGCACTACTATCTATAGCAGAGCCACCCTCTTGCACATCATCTGTATCTTCAACAACATCATCTTTATCAGAACCATCCAGCTCCACATCAAGCTTAAAGGACTCTACTCGCTTTCTTCTTGCTGAGTTTATATCTGCTGAAAAATCCATTTTGAAATCGTCACTCATATAGCTGTTCCTTTCTTCAAGTCGAACGACTTAATAATCTTCTGCTGTATACTCTATACTAATTCACACTCAAACAACAGTTTAAATACAATTTAGTATCAGATAATATCCGGCACAGCTTTTAAACCTATTATCAAACTATATAATAACCTAAAGTTTATTATTTTGCAATAAATTTTGTAAATTTATCTGTAATTATGTAATCCACCTGCTCGTCATACCAATTACGAAAAATACAACGGCTTATACAGCTACTATAGCATAGCCCCACCTTTGTGGCTGAAAGCTTACTTAAAAATCTATCGTAATAGCCTTTGCCATAGCCCATTCTATATCCGTTTTTATCAAACGCAAGTGCTGGCACAAGCACAACACACTGTTCGCCACTATACTTTTTACAGCACTCTGGGTCTGGCTCGGGTACACCAAAGCTACCACTCTTTAAATCCTCAAGGCTTTCTATGTAATAAAAATCCATATTACTTGTGCCCTTTATGCAGTATGGCAAGGCAAGCTTTTTGCCACTGCTAAGTGCGTGATTGATAATCGAGTAGGTATCTACCTCATCACCGATAGAAGCATATGCCAGTATAACCTCGGCATTTTCATAAAGTGATGAGCTTAAAAACTGATTTGCAATTTTTAAGGAATACTCCTTACGCTTTTCGTCACCTATATTACTGCGTATAGCCTTATACTTTTTTCGCAAAGTATTTTTGCAGGCCTTTACTGTATTTTTCAACATATTAATAAGGACACTGTAAAGAGCTATGTACTGTATTTGCTGTTTCTTCATCTGTAAACATTGCAAGTAGCTCCAATGCAAAAGGTATTGTTGCACCCATACCCTTTGCTGTAACGATTAAACCGTCTGTTACTGCAAAATCGTTTACAACCTCAGCACCAAGCAGCTCATCTTCAAAACCAGGGAAGCACACAGCGTTTTTACCATTTAGCAAGCCCATTTTACCAAGCACTGATGGTGCTGCACAAATAGCACCGATTATCAAATTGTTATCAGCACAGTATTGTGCATACTTCTTTACAATACTTGATTCACCCAGATTAAGTGTGCCAGGCATACCACCAGGTAAAATAACACCCTGTAGATTTTCTTTTGTAAGCTCGGCTTCGCTTACATCGGCCAATACCCTTATATTATGTGAAGATGTCACTATATTATCCTCTGTACCAACTGCTACAGTCTTAACATCCAGCTTACCTCTACGTAAAATATCAACCGTTGTAAGTGCCTCGGTTACTTCAAAACCATTTGCAAGAAAAACATAAATCATTTTAATTTCTCCTTTGTATTTAGTCAAACACAAGCCCCAGATAAGGCTTGTAAAATTCCTCTGTATTTATATCTGCCAAATTTTTTATCATTCCAAAGCTGTCACATTCGTCAGCAAGCCATGGTGGCATTCTAAGCAACATCTCGTCAGTTTTGCATAGCCTTTTAAGTATAGCAAGCATATTTAAAATTGCGTTACCTTCGCACATCAGCTCTAAAACCACAAGCCTGCTTTCGTTATAAGCATAAATAACATACCCGTCATCGCAGTACACTATACCACCGTCACATTCCTTGGCATAGCTTACAGCATATTTTAAAATATTTTTGCTGTATATTACAGAGCCACTATATTTACAGCACAGGCTGTTTCTTAGCTTCTCTATTTTTTCTGGCAATACCTCTGTGTAATATTCCAATGCCACAGACATATCTGGTAGCTTATCCTTTGACATCACTTCATTTTTCGCTGTATATAATGTACGATAACCCATATCTGTATAAAAATCATACAAGGGTTTACTTGCTGGTAAAAGCACAGAAAATTCATCGCCCTTATCACTTGCCATTGTATTGGCATAATCTATAAGCCTATGCATAAACCCACGGTGTCGGTATTCGGGCAAGGTGCACGCACCATAAATATAGTGCCCCTTTCTTAGCTTACCGTCCAGCATCATTGCACACGGCACAGTAAAGAGCATACAGCAAAGCCTTTCGTCTTCCTCTATTGCATAGCAAATATCAGCAGAAAGATATTTTTGTTCAAAAATATAATCCACCTCGTCCATTTCCATATCAAAGCATTTTACACACATATCCTTTATTTGTTGCAAATACTTATCATCAGGTGAAAAAAATCTCATTTTAATCAACTCTTTAATTCTTACTGAAAACAAATTTTTCTAAAAGTATTTCCGGCTTATAAGAAAGCTTTGCCTTTCTTAGCCCCTCAATACCCATATCTTCTTCACGATTTATATATTTATAATTAGTAAGTGTAGCAGAAAACAGCTTGTTAATAGCTGTATATGCTCCATTTACACCACCTACAGCCTTTTCAAAATGCACCACATAGCAGTCACTGCTTATCGCCTCACCCATTGTCATCGCAACAGGCTCGCCGTCTACCTTTAGAAGCATACCACTAAAGCCAAGCTCATTAAAATGCTTAAATGCTGTTCTTATTGCACAGCACTCACTTATATGACCACTACCATTATGACCACCACGCTCAATACACCAAGTGTCATTAACCTTTAATGCGTCGTCAAAATTTTCTTCACATAAAGGCTCTGTTGTGTAATTGTAGCTTTTTTCAAAGCTTGTAAAATGGTTACGCTTGCTATGGTATTTTCTGCCTTTAAGGTAAGCAAGCTTTTCTGAAAGATAAATATATTCGTAGTTATCACGATATTCTTCTTCTTTAAAATCACTTGGCAATATACTACGCAGAATTTCTGCCTGCTCATTGCCAGATGCACTTATGCTGTATTCCAATCCATTTTGCTCTGCGTAAGCTATCATAAAATCAATAGCTTCTTTTACATCTCCATTACCTATTGGAAAATCAAAATAAATATAGCCCTCATCAAAGGTATATGCCACCAGGTAAAAATCCTTAAAGTGGCATATTCTTGTGCCATATTCATCCTTCCATATATAGGTAGTACCAAATGGAGCGTCGCAATTCATTACATTACTATTCTTTATAATTTCATTAACCCACAGCCTGTCATCAAGCTCTGGCTTTTTAAACAAATTCATTTTTTTACTTCCTTTTAATCACTCTTAACCTAACGCATTAAGCACAAGCTGTACAACCTCGTTATGTATATCATCTATACTACGCAAATCGCCGTCTTTTGCACAGCTTACAATCTGCCAGCTCTGCACCTGTGCTGAATATAACGCAGATTTTCTGCACTGCTTCAAAAACTCTAAATTACTTTCGTGCAAATCCTTTTTTGTTGTATCGCCACTATAACGCTTGTCTAAAAGTCTTTGAGAAATCTCTATTGGCACATCAAGATAAATTACAGCGTCTGGCTTTGGTAGCTGTAGCTGTGAATACTCGTAAAATTCAAGCCAGTTCAAATAATCTGTGCGTTCATTCTCAGCCAATTTAGAAAGCTGATAAATAGCATTAGATGTTGCATATCTGTCTGCAAGAATAACTGTACCAGCCTCGTAATCAGCCTGCCAGAACTGCTTATAGCTTGCGTATCTGTCTACTGCATAAAATGATGACGCTGCATAAGCGTTTACATCGTCTGGCTTACTGCCAAGCTCACCGTTAAGATACATCTTAACAAGCGAAGATGACGGATTATTATAATCAGGGAAGCTAACCTGCTTTACATTAATGCCCTTTTCGGTCAATGCTGTAGTAAGCAGTGCTGTTTGTGTACCCTTACCACTTCCGTCTAAGCCCTCTATTACTATTAATTTTCCTTTGCTCATATCATTTACCTTTATTTTATTATTACTCAGTTTTTACACCTTTATCAAGCTCTGCAAAATATTCTCTTACCTCTTTTGCCTTACCACAGGTCATCTTGCCCTCTGGGCAAGCACCACGCAAGCAACGAGGACCCGAGCCTATAAATAAAGAAGGTGCAACCTCTCGGCATAGTCTTAGCATTTCAATAGCTACTTCTCTTATCTCCCACTGTGCTCTGTTACAACATCTATGGTCAAAGAAGTTTTGCAACGACCTTACATTCATTGTTACCACTATAGAGGTTGTGCAAGCATTTGGCAAAATAAATCTAGCGTCTTCGTTTGCTTTCTTAATAAAAGCAGTGCATTGAGACTTATTTATCTCCTTATATTTCTCGATAACCTCTTGCATTGTGCCATCAAGGCTTGCTCCATCATCACTTTCTTTTATTAAGCCATAAACAAGTGTATCTCTTACTACAGAATACGCCTTACGCTGTGTTTCTATAGCGTTGTTATATTCCTTTAATGCTTCAGGACAATTAGCAATAGATGGTGGTGTTACAAAATCGAATTTGTTTCCGTCTACATAACGCTGTGATTGCTGACTGTAAGAAGCTATTCTATGTCTTACAAGCTGATGTGAGCAGGCTCTTGAAATTCCGTCAATACCAAATGTAAAGCTCACGTGCTCCATAGGACTTTCGTGACCAATCGAAGCCAGCATTTCTACAAATGCACGGCTTTTTTCTTCATCTAAGCCCTCAAGAATATTATCAATTTTAGAGGGTGAATAGCACAGCTTTGCTGAAGCAGCAACAACCTGTTCAGGATTAGGTGTATGTGCTATTAATTTTACTGTTACAGACATTTTATCCCTCCCAGATTATTATTTTTTAAAATATCCATACATATTAATTTTACCACATATCAGAAACATAAACAATAACTAATTTTCTACCTCTCTTATACTAATCTGCATTAATACACAGAAAAAACGCTACGGATGTGCGGCCAACCGTAGCGTTCTTCTGTTCTTGTTTTAAGTTTGAGGGGTACATTTGAGGAGGGTAGAACATAAATCATACTCTTAACGGTGCGGCTCCGTCATTGAGTATGTCTAAATATTAATATTTACTTATGAACACCGTATGAATAATTATTTAAAAAAAGTAAAATGTATTGTTAACAATCATTAATAAATAAAAATTCTGTAAAATTTATACAAATTGCGTCTTAAAACAAACGTTTGATTTTTCGGAATGATTATGTTATAATATAGCCATATTAAAGTGAGGTGCAACATTATGGAAAATCTTACAAGTACACAACAAAAAATATTCGACTATATATGCAGCAACCTACAAGGTGGTATATCACCATCAGTAAGAGAAATATGTGCTGCCACAGGCTTAAAATCTACAGCAACCGTACACGCACACCTTAAAGCCCTTGAAGAAAAGGGTCTTATTATCCGTAACCAAGGCTCAAACCGTTCTATAAGATTAAGCAACGACGCTACTGCTGTAATACCTATAATGGGTAGAGTAACAGCTGGTATGCCTATACTTGCTGTAGAGGATATTCAGGGCTATGTACCTGTTAGCGACAGAATAAGACGTGGCAGAGAGCTTTTTGCACTTAGAGTTGTAGGCGAAAGTATGATAAACGCCGGTATACTTGATGATGATATCGTAGTAGTGCATAAAACACCTGTAGCTGAAAACGGTCAGATAGTAGTTGCAATGGTTGACGATGAAGCAACTGTTAAAAGATTCTACAAGGAAAATGGTCATTTTCGACTACAGCCAGAAAACGACAGCTTTGACCCTATAATTGTTGACGAATGTGTTATTTTAGGTCAGGTAATTTCGGTTGTTCGTTATTATTAATTTAGGCTAAAACAATATCTGTGGTAAAATTTTTAATTTATCACAGATATATTATTTATCAACAATTGGAGGTGAGTAAGGGTGGCATTGGTTGACATAAAACAGCTTCGCTGTCCTAAATGTGGCTCTACTAACCACATTCACGTATATAAAAACATAAACGCACAAGAGGATATAAAAATAAGAGATAAAATTCTTTCGGGACAGCTTTTCGATTTTTATTGCCCATACTGTGAATACAGGGCAAGACTGTACTACCCTTGTTTATATAACGATGTAAAAAATAAATTTATGGTTTATTTTATACCAGGCATAGAAAAGGGACAAATGATTGACCGTATGGTTGATATGGAATTTGAAGATATGCCAAAGATAACAAAAAGAATAGTGCCTACATTCAACGAGTTCAGAGAAAAAATACTTATTTTCGAAGCTGAGCTTGACGATATGGCTGTAGAGCTTACAAAGGTAGCTGTAGCAGGTGCTGTACAAAAGAAAAAGAATATTGAGGCAAAAGAGGGTTACTTCTCGGTATATAACAAAGAAGAAAATGTAATGGGCTTCACCTTCTTTTTAGGTGATGACAACGAGGTTTTCACACAGACAACTAAGCTTGATGTTTACAAAAAATCGTGGAGCATAGTAAGCCGACTAGGCAAAAAGGAACGAGCTATGAAGGGCTTTATCAAAATAGATAAAGCGTGGGCAGAGAATATATTATTCCGTTACCAACGATTTGGATTTGACACAATGTAATTATTTAATAATTCCAACATAAAAGAGGTATTACTATGGATTTTACAAAGGCTTGTAAATATGCTGATTATATAAAATCTGTAACAAACGGCTTTAAGCCAGATGTAGCAGTTGTGCTTGGCTCTGGCTTAGGTGAGGTTTTTGCTGATATAGAAATCATATCAGCTGTTAACTACTGCGATATTCCCGATTTTCCTATATCTACCGTAAGTGGTCATAAGGGCAGATATATTTTTATGCGTATAGGCAATAAAAATGTAGTTGCTATGCAGGGCAGAGTGCATTATTACGAGGGCTATACAATGCAAGAGGCTGTTACACCAGTATGCGTTATGAAGCTACTTGGTGCACAAGCTCTTGTGCTTACAAATGCCTGTGGAGGTATTAACCCAAGCTTTAATGCTGGTGACCTGATGATTATTACAGACCATATAACCAGCTTTGTTCCATCGCCACTAATAGGCAAAAACGATGATAGCTTTGGCGAGCGTTTCCCTGATATGAGCAACGTCTATAATAAGGCTCTTGTAGCTAAAATAGAAGAATCAGCAAAAGAAAATAATATCACAATGCAAAAGGGAGTTTACGTGCAAGCCTCTGGTCCTAACTACGAGTCACCTGCCGAGGTAAGAATGTTTGGTTTACTTGGTGCTGACGCTGTAGGTATGAGCACAGCCTGCGAGGCTATGGTTGCAAGCTATCTTGGAATGAGCGTTTGTGGCATAAGTATGGTAAGCAATAAGGCTGTAGGATTAACAGACGAACCTGTTACACACGAAGAAGTAAAACGAGTTGCCTTAGCCTCTGCTAACAAGCTTGGTAAAATAATTGTCGGACTTATAAATAAACTGTAAAATCTGGTTATATAAATTCAAAATACGACATATCCATATATTAATTACAGAAAGGGTGTGCCGTATGATAAAAAATGTAAACCTTAAACAGCTTGCAATAAGCTTAGCTATCAGTTTAGGTGTTGGTTTGCTGGCTGGTATTTTAACAGCAAACAGCTTTGATGTATATAGTGGTCTTATAAAGCCTACACTTTCACCACCAGCTGTGCTTTTTCCTATAGTATGGACAGTACTATATGCACTAATGGGTATATCTGCTTATATAATTTATAAATCAGATAGCGATTATAAATATCTGGCACTTACCATATATGTGCTACAGCTTGTATTTAATTTTTTCTGGTCTATAATATACTTCAATTTGCAAAACCCATTGTTCGCATTTGTGTGGCTTGTTATGCTATGGGTGCTTATAATCGCTATGATAATCACCTTTGCCAAAATTGACAAAACAGCTGCACTTCTGCAAATTCCGTATTTACTTTGGGTAACCTTTGCAGGCTACTTAAATCTGGCACTTTATATTTTGAATTACTGATAATCACAAAACAGCCCTGTAGCTTTAGCTTACAGGGCTGTTTTATGCAATAGGAGTTGAAGCGTAAGAGCAATCTCATACCTCAACTCCTATTTATATTTTCTGTTGTTTTTCCAGTGATTAAAATATAATATACCTTTATTAAGAAGCCAACCAATCATCAACCAGCTGATCTACAAACTTAGTTACTAAATCCATTGCACTATTTGTCTCTATAACAGCCTTGCCGTTTAGTATACCAAATCTTTCAATATGTAGTTCAACCTCTTCTTCCATAAATTCAAATTTATATTCTGCTGGTACTGTTACCTTTGTTGATTCAACCTCTACAGCTTCGCCTATACTCTCTATTGATGGCTCTACCTTTTCCATTATCCATTCTGCCGGTATACTTAGCTTTCCTAGCTTTGTATTACTTACATCTATATTGAATTGCTTTTTATCTGTATCAAGAATAATTCTGGCATCTGCTGAAAAAATCATATCTACACCCTTAAAGTTTATTTTAGCATAAATCTTAATCTTTTCTCTGCCCTGCATATATACAGCTATACCATTTACAGAAGCAACCTTTTTTGTATTAGGAGTGCCATATGCACTAAGCTTTTCGTCAGTTATCTTTCTTAGAATACCATTAACATCAGCGTCTGTAATAGTTTCTTCCTCTCCAAGCAATATAGACCTTACCATAGGCTCGTATATTGATGTAGATGCTGTGGTATAAAGCTTTGGAGATTCAGAGGCATCTGTAACCATCGTATAAATATAAACTCCTATACCTCCAAACACAGCCATTATCAAAAACAATACAACTACAACACTCCATAATCCCTTACCCGATTTACTCATAAATCCTACTCCTTTTCTTATTTTAATTCAGCGATAGTAACACCGGCTTCACCCTCACCAAAAACACCAAGTCTGTAGGTTTTTACATACTTACAGCGTTTTAGGTAATTATGAACCTCTTTACGTAACACGCCTGTGCCTTTGCCGTGGATAATTGTAACCTGATGAATACCCGAAAGCATTGCAGAATCAAGCTGCATATCAAGCTCCATAATAGCCTCGGTTGCAGTCATTCCACGCAAATCTATATCTGTAACAGCCTTAACTGTTGCATTACTTTTTATATTTCGTTTTGTTGAGCGTTGTGGCTGAGTTTTTTTCTTATCCTCAATAAGCCTTAAATTATCAAGCTTTACCTTTGTTTTAATAATTCCAGCCTGAACAAGCACAGTATCTCCCTTTGGCTCTTCCATAACAACTGCCTTTTTATCAATATCAAAAATAAGAACATCATCACCCTTTTTAAGTGCTCGTGGTAATTTGTAATTATTCTCTCTTGCCTTTTCTACTGGGTCGGCAGTATTCTCCATATTGCGAATATCAGCTCTCAGCTTCGCCTTTTCTTCTGCCGTAAGCTGTTTATGCTGTTTAAGGTCGCTAAGCTCCTCTATAAGTGCGTCAGCTGTTGCACGGGTAGTGGAGGTTATTCTTTGAGCCTCTTCCCTTGCCTTTTTAAGCTCATACTCTGCCTGCTTTTTAAGCTGTTCTATTTCTTTTTGCACATTCTCTCTGTCTTTTTGTGCCTGCAAGGTTATTGCCTCGGCATATTTAATTTTTTCGTCAAGAGTCTGTCTTTGGCTTTCCAGCTTTTCAACAACATCCTCAAAGCGTCTGCTTTCGTCTGATACAAGCTTTCTTGCTTTATCAACTAAAGCCTTATCCATACCTAAACGCTCAGAAATCGCAAAGGCATTTGACCTACCTGGCACACCTATCAGCAACTTATAAGTTGGCTGTAATGTAGCTACATCAAATTCACAGCAAGCGTTTTCGACATATGCACTTTGAAGTGCATACTCCTTAAGCTCGGCATAATGTGTGGTAGATGCGATTTTAGCACCCTGATTTCTTAGCTGCTCAAGTATTGCAATAGCAAGACCAGCACCCTCAACAGGGTCTGTACCAGCACCAAGCTCATCTATAAGCACTAAGCTTTTGTTGTCAGTTTGCTCTAATATTCTTATGATATTTGTCATATGAGCAGAAAATGTAGACAGCGATTGCTCTATGCTCTGCTCGTCACCTATATCAACCAGTATTTTATCAAACACCGAAAGCTCACTTTCGTCTGCTGACGGAATCATAAGTCCACACATAGCCATAGCAGTAAGCAAGCCTATTGTTTTAAGTGTTACTGTTTTACCACCAGTATTTGGTCCGGTTACTACAAGCGAATTAAAGCCTTTGCCAAGATAAACATCTATAGGCACAACCTTTTCTTTATCTATAAGTGGGTGTCTTGCCTTTTTAAGATTAATTACACCAGCTTCATTCATAATTGGCATACTAGCCTTCATTTTATATGCCAGAGAAGCCTTGGCAAATATTACATCAAGCTGTGTTGCAATGTAATAGCTGTTTATAATATCTGACGCATAGCCACCTGCTGTTGCAGAAAGCTCAAATAAAATACGCTCTATTTCTGCCTCTTCTTTAGATTTAAGCACCTTTACAGCATTGTTAGCCTCTACAGCTCCCATAGGCTCTACAAAAAGAGTTGCACCACTTGATGAGGTATCGTGCACCAAGCCAGGAATTTCTCCCTTACATTCTGCTTTAACAGGCACAACAAATCTACCGTCACGAATAGTTACAATAGGGTCCTGTAAATATTTTTGGTAGGTTTGTGAACGCACCATTTTATCAAGCACTTCTCTTGCCTTTGCAGAGGTTTGCTTTATCTTTTTTCTTATTGCTGATAGCGTTACAGACGCCATATCGCTCATTTCTTCTTCAGAAATAATAGAAGTAAAAATCTTCTCTTCTAAAAACTTATTAGGTGCAAGAGCATTAAAATATGAGTCGAGCACGGTTTCAATCCCAGCAGATTTATCTCTCCACTGCTTCAAGCCTCTTAAAACACGCAACACCTCGGCAACCTTTAAAAGCTCACCCATTGTAAGGCAACCACCAGCCTCTGCTCTTTTAAGGCTGTTTACGATATTCGAAATACCACCAAACGAAGGACTTCCAAACCTGCCACTTAGGGTGTATGCGTCATCTGTTTGTTTTAACAATTTGTTTACTGTATATAAATCATTAGCTGGCTCAAGCTCTAGTGCAGCCTGCTTAGAGTCAGCAAAGGCTGTTTCTTCTGCCAGCTTTTTTAAAATCTTATCAAGCTCTATAGCTTTTAATTTTCTATCCATTTATTCTCTCCGTTTTATAATTCATCACATAATAATATGTATTTTACCCTTAGATTATTTTATGTTTTTTATTCTACATAGCCAAAAGTGATATAACAAGAAATACCACCGTAGCCACACTGCCCACAAGCAACAACAGCTTGTCCACCATCTTGTCAGCACAGCAAAGATTAAAGCATAGCCCCTTTTTTACAGGCCAAAAAAGCTTTATCGGCTTTTTATTAAACACATCAAGAATAAGATGTGTAGCAAAGCCAATTGCAAACGGAACAAGTACAGGCTTACAGAAAAGCGACACTGACACGCAAAACAGCACAAAACCAAGCAACGAATGGGTAAAGCCTCTGTGACCATGCGTTTTTCCGATAACACACAATGCAACAAAAAGCAATACACCTATAATCTTGTACGCTGTGGGGCATTCTATCATATACCTGACTATTCCACCCTTAAATATGAAATCTATCAGCAACGCTATCGGAACTAATCCCGTAGCTATAAGCCTTGTGTATAAAGCATCTTTACCACGCTTGCTTACGCTTACATCTACATCGCTTATAGAGCTGCCCACTGCACCACCAACAATAGCAGCTATCAATCCACCTGCCGAATCAGGAGCAGTAAGGGCAAGTGCTGTAGCCATACCAACCATCATATGTGTTTTTCCAAGCATATTTTAACCTCCTGATACATTAAATTACTATATTAAAGCTGTCAGACCTTTACTTTTACCTCAACAGTAACAATTCCAGAATCATCCATTGCCTTTTCTGTAGAGCAAAAAGCCAGTGTTCCAAATTTACTGTCATCTCCCATGGTGATTAATCTGTCATAATCAGGATAATCCTCCTCCAGATTCTCTGCTATTTTCTGAAGGTCGTTATCATCATATTCATCCAGCCAGTAAAATTCAATATATTCATCCTTTTTCTCTGCCTTCAGCCATGTTCCCTTACAGCCATCCTCATCAACTTTCTGAACATCAACCTCATATTTCTTCTTCAGCAAATTTTCCTGCATTTCACTGCTGTCAGGGTAATATGTGCCTTGTCCGTTTCCTCCACAGGCAACCAGAAATACCCCCATAACAGCCAGCACTAAAGCAAGCACTATCTTTTTCATTTCAATTCCCCCTTTACTCTATTTCATATTATTTTTACCCGAAGCTCTCAACAGTCCCACCATATAATGTAAGAGCAAGCAATCTGCTTACAATGCATTGCTTGCTCTGTTATTTATATTTATTTTCGGGCTTAATCAGATTTATAAAATCACTCACTATATCCGTTTGGATTATTTGACTGCCATCTCCATGAATCCTTGCACATATCCTCAAGTGTTTTTTCTGCCTGCCAGCCAAGCTTTTCCTTAGCCTTTACCGGGTCTGCATAGCATGTTGCTATATCGCCATCTCTTCTAGGCTTGATAATATACGGAATAGTAATGCCATTAGCCTTTTCAAACGCCTGTACAATATCAAGCACGCTGTAGCCTGTACCAGTGCCAAGGTTGAATATCTCTGTACCCTTATGCTGCGAAGCATACTCAATAGCCTTTACATGACCCTTAGCCAGATCAACAACATGAATATAATCACGCACGCCTGTACCGTCGTGCGTTGGGTAATCGTTGCCAAACACACCAAGCTGTGGCAGCTTGCCTATTGCTACCTGAGTAATGTAAGGCAGAAGGTTATTTGGTATACCGGTAGGGTCTTCTCCTATTCTGCCACTTGGATGTGCACCAATAGGGTTAAAATATCGCAACAACACTACTGATAAATCCTTGTTTGCAGCAGCTGTATCGGTAAGAATCTGCTCTATCATCAGCTTTGTCCAGCCATAAGGGTTAGTGCAGCCTGTTTTCATGCCCTCTACAAGTGGCACTCTTTCTGGCACACCATAAACAGTAGCAGATGAGCTGAATACAATGCTGTTTACATTATGCTTAGCCATTGTTTCTAACAATGTAAGAGTAGTGCT
>JAXJJE010000191.1:0-9897 GCA_036298405.1 Acutalibacteraceae bacterium | reverse complement strand
CACCACATCAGGTTATTAACGAGCCTAAAAACCCACGAACAGTAGAGTTTTTATCCAGATTTAAACAGAATTTCAATATGTAAAATAATTAATATAAAAAAACACCGTTTTATAGAAGAAAACGGTGTTTTTTTTCTGTTAAAAGTGTTGTATGTACAGAAAAATAATGCTAAACAAACTTCTTTTTGTAATGCAAATATCAAAACTGCAACATATTTTAACAAATTCTTTTACATTTAATTAATAGTTTGTTCTTAATTAGAGTGTAAAATAGCAAACATTCCCAAAAAGAAAGAGGTATTTAATTATGAAAAAAATATATAAGAAAACAGCAGGGGTAGTGCTTGCGTCAAGTATGCTGTGTGCAATTATGGCAACAGGCTGTACAGCTTCTGATGATAGTACAGAGTCAAAAGATAATAAAGCTTCTGGAAATGTAGAGCTTACACAGCAAACACTTGTTGATGAGCTTACACGTATACAGGTGTCTGGTATGATGCCTGCTGATTCAAAGATAAAAGCTGATATGGAAATAATTGATGGCTCTATCTTTTACGACAGATGGGATCCTCCATATACTGTAGAGAGTGATTTTCCAGAATTAACTGGTGCAATGGATAATTCTGCAGAAGGTGAAAGTGATAGAAAAATTGACAATATAGCCAAAATAATCAATGAGAAGGGTTGGGCACAGACTGAGGTGTATGCAGGTGGTAACCTTGCTGTACGTATAGATGTTGCAAATTCTTCTGAAAATGTTGACTTCGAATCAGACCTGATAGTTACACTACCGTTTAATTATCGTCGTGGCTTAATTAATGGTGGTATTGAAGGTGAAATTAAGGCTGTACAGTATGATTATGACAGTAAAGAATTTGTAGAGCTTGAGATTGTGCCAGCCGAAGATACACCAAAGGGTAGATTCCAGTTTAAAGCAAAAAGTGATGGTTGCTTCTTTATTGCTAGTGAAGGAGCAATAAACTCATTAAAGCACTTTTACGATGTGAACGAAGAATGATTTTATATTAAAATCTAACGGGGGATATGTTTATGAAAAATATATTTAAGAAGACAGCAGGTGTGATGATTATAGCAAGTATGCTTTGTGCAATTATGACAACAGGCTGTACAGCCTCTGAAAGCAATAAAGCGTCTGATAACAGTGCAACTGAAAGCAGTACAAAGGTAGAAGAAGCTACAGAGGTAGAAGATGCTACAGAGTCAGCAGAGAGCACAGAGCCTGAAAATAATACAGACGTTGCAAGCGTAGAGCTTGCACAGCAAACAAAGGTTGATGAGGTAACCGGCGTAGAGGTATCAGGTATGCTACCAGTTGGTGCAGATTTGGTGTCGATGGTAGATTTTATTAGTGTTGTAGATTTGTATGATAGATTTGACAATCCATATTCTGTTGAGGGAGATTTTAAAAAATTTGATGGCATTATAGGTGATTATGATACCTATCAGGCAGACAGAAAGGTTGATAATATTGCTAAGTTTATCAATCAAAGGGATTGGGCTAATTACGAGGGCACAGCTGGTGGTATGCTTGATGTTGATATATATTTTATAAAGGATTCTGAGGTTATCGAGTTTGAATCAGATATGACAATTACAATGCCGTTTAATTATCGTAGAGGATTAATTACAGGTGGTGTTGAGGATGAGCCTGTGGTTAAGCATTATGATTATGATGATAATGTGTTTACAGATATCGAGCTTGTACCAGCAGAGGCTACACCAAAGGGTATGTTCCAGTTTAAAGCGAAAGAGCCAGGTCTGTTCTTCTTGGGTGGAGAATCAGATGTAGATGGACTTTTGGAATTTTATGAGGGTCACTACGAATAAATATTTTTACTTAAACAGATTTCAGAAAACGAGGTGTTAAGCTATGAAAAATATCTTTAAGAAAACAGCAGGAATAATGATTGCAACAAGTATGCTTTGTGCAATTATGGCAACAGGCTGTACAGCTTCTGATAATGGTGATAGTACTGCAACAAAAGCTACGGCAGAGGCTCCAACAGTAGCTACAACTGAACCTGCAACAAAAAATACAGCTGACAATGCAACCGAGCCTGCCGATGAACAGTATAAAACAGATGCCTTTACAATCAAAGCTGGTCAGTATACATATCTTGATGACCTTGGAATTACAGTAGAAACTACAAACAGCAATCATCGTTATCTTGACACAACCTCGGCAGTAAAGCAGGGCTGGCACACTCAGATTGATGATGAGAGAATAAAAGAGGTTTATACTGTACTTATGGGCTACAAGGTAAACGAGCCAGACGAAAATGGAGTTTTTGAATATTCTGAAACCGAGCTGAACGAGACAGTAAAGGTGAGTATCCCTTATGAAGAGGGTTATTATTTACTTCACTGTCAAAATGGTACAGCCTATGATGTTGCTACAGAATATATTGATGGTAGCTATGTGTTTGAAACCGACAAGCTTGGTACCTTTATGATAAGCACTGTATCAACAGGCAAAACAGCACCAACTAAAACCGAGAATGTAGAGCTTGCACAGCAGACAATTATTGATAAGGCTACAGGCTTACAGGTGTCTGGTATGCTACCTGTTGACGCAAGAATGGATGTTTTCTGGTGCTTCTACGGTGACCACAGAATGCACAATTCTCACAGCTTTGAGACGGGTGCATTTGAAGAGGATTATCCAAAGGCTGATAATGTATCTAAATTTTTCTATAGCTCTGAGGATGAAAGAGCAGTTGATAGCTTTATGGGTAGAGTTTCGGGTTCAATCCTTAAAGAAGACTGGACACATTATGATTACTTTGATATAGATGGTAAAATGGAGGCTAGAATAGTTTTTATTAAGGATTTTGAAATACTTGATTTTGAATCTGATGTAATTGTTACACTACCTTTTGATTATCGTGACGGCTTGATTAGAGCTGGCCGTAAAGCAGAGGCAGCAGCGTTGCAATATGACTATAATAATAAGAGCTTTGTTAAACTTGAGGCCATACCAAAGGAGTCTACCGAGACGGGTACATTCCAGTTTAAGGCAAAGGTGCCAGGACAGCTATTTATGGGTGACAGTAAATCTTTAAATGAGACAGTTACAGTTTATACTACAGGTAACAAAGTGTCAGAATAATACTAAAAAACAGGTGATAAAATTATGAAAAAGATATTTAATAAAACAGCAGGTGTAATTATTGCAGTAAGTATGCTTTGTGCAATTATGGCAACAGGCTGTACAGCTTCTGATAATGGTGACAATACAGCAACAGAAAACAAAACTGCTGTTCTTAATAGCGAACCACAGCAGGTAGATCCTTTTACAATAAAAGTAGGTCCATATCAATATGTTAAGGACCTTGGTATTACAGTAGAAACTACAAACAGCAATCATATTTGTATTGAATCATATGATTATACTGAATCTACAATTGACATAGACATTAAGGATGAAAATATAAAGGATATTTATGGTATTCTTATGTGCTACGATGTAAACGAGCCAGACGAAAACGGTGTTTTTGAATATTCCGAAACTGAGCTTGACCAGAAGGTAAAGGTAAGTATTCCTTATGATGAGGGTATGTATTTGCTTAATTTTGTAGACGGCGTAACCTATGATGTTCCTACAGAATATGTTGATGGTAGCTATGTGTTCGAAACCGATAAGCTTGGTACATTTATGTTCAGTACAAAGTCAACAGGCAAAACCCAGCCAGCTAAAACCGAGAATGTAGAGCTTGCACAGCAGACAATTGTTGACGATGTTACAGGTGTACAGGTGTCTGGTATGCTACCTGTTGACGCAGAAATGAATGTTGTGCTATGTGCCTATGGCGACCATAGAGTACACGATTCAAGTAAATTCTACTTTGACTCATTTGAAGAGAATTATCCAAAGGTAACTGATATATCTGAGCTTTTATGTAGCGATGAATTTGAAAGATCATTTGAGGCTGATTCTGGTAGATTGTCTGGACTATTGAGTGAAGAGGGCTGGACTAATATAATAGACCCACAGGCACAGGGTAAGCTAGAGCTTAAAATAACCTTTATTAAGGATTATGAAATGCTTGATTTTGAATCTGATTTAACTGTTACATTGCCTTTTGATTATCGTGAGGCTTTAATTAAGGGTAGCCGTATAGGTACTGCTTCTGCAATGCAGTATGATTATACAAATAAAGAGTTCGTTACACTTGAGCTTGTTGATAAAGAGGCTACAGCTGAGGGTGCCTTCCAGTTTAAAGCAAAAACACCAGGACAGTTCTTTATTGGTGATGATATAGCTTTAAATAGTATGGTTGAATATTATGCAACAGGTAATATTGAGGTGTTAGGCTTATAAATTGTGCAGGCTCTTAATGGAGTTGCAAACACCCAAGCAGAAAGCACTCTGATGAATTAGCTGTTATACTGATACCAGATTAATGAATAGATTGTCGAGCAGAATTTGCTCAGAACGAGGACGACGTAGGCAAGCTATCGCTTGTCAAGGAGAAGGACGAAGTGCTTGGTAAATTCTGCCGACAAGATGTCTGGTGTTTAATTAGGTATTAGCATTATAATAGTAACAGAATGATATAATTCCGAACAGCAGTATAAATAATTACAGCTATAGAGCTGTAACGAGATAGAGTGTAATGTTAATTAATCAAAAACACCGTTAAGTAGTTTGGCATTAAACCTTAATGTTGTTTAGTATTAGAGGAGATATATTCAGCTATGAAAAATATATTCAAAAAAATAGCAGGTGCTACACTTGCAATAGGTATGATGTGTGCAATGCCTTTTTCTGCCTTTGCAACAGAAAGTGATATAGAGCTTACACAGCAAACCTTGGTGGACGAAGTAACAAACATAAAGGTAACTGGTATGTTGCCACAGGGTGCACAGCTGTGTACGGTAATGTCACTTATAGATTTTGAATCTTTAGGTGGGGCTCGTCTGGACGAAGATGAAGACGTTAAGCATTATATGTACAAAGAGTTTACTGCTTCAGATTATGCACAAATCTTTAATCGACGTGAATACAACAAAGCAGAAAATATTCAGGAATATTATCCAGGAAATATGGTTTTTGATGTTGATACCCTAAAGGATTGTAGTGAGTGGGCACTGTCTATGTTATGGCTTAATATAGGCTTTGTAAAGGATGGTGCAGTGCTGGATGTTGATTCGGAGCTTACTGTTACACTCCCATTTGATTTTCGTGAGGCTTTAACAAAATGTGGTGCAGACAGCAACGCAACAGCCTTTGAGCTTGAAATGCTTGGCGAAGAAGAAGAAAGGCTTAACGAGCTGGAGGTTATAGCTAAGGATAAAACAGAAAAGGGTACATTCCAGTATAAAATAAATGGTGATGGAGTGTATTTTATAGGTAACGATTATGAGATGCAATGCTGTGTGAGCTGGTATACCGACAACCCAGCAAATATATTTGCACCTGAGGTAGCAGAAAGAATAAGCAAAGCTACAGAACCACCTGAGGTTGACCAATCAGCAGAGTCAAAGGACGATAGTAGCTCAGCTCAGGCTTCATCAGAAGCAGAGCAATCAACACCATATACCACATACATAATTTTATGTGCTTTGTTGGGTGTGGCTGTTGTAGTAGTTATAGCTGTAATTGTAAAAAAGTCAAAGAAAAAATAATATTATTTAACATAAAAACACCATTAAGTAGTTCAGTGTAGGTCTGTTTATTTTAGTGGTGTTTATTATAATTTTTAGCTGAGCAATTCTGCCGATAAGCTGTCTGGTGCTTAGCATAAGAGTTATGTTGAGTGTGATTATGAAGTGTAAGCTTTAATAGGAGAGGTATAATGATATAAAAAATATATTCAAAAAAATAGCAGGTGCTACACTTGCAATAGGTATGATGTGTGCAATGCCTTTTTCTGCCTTTGCAACAGAGCAGGCAACAGAAAGTAATACAGAGCTTACACAGCAAACCTTGGTGGACGAAGTAACCAACATAAAGGTAACTGGTATGTTGCCACAGGGTGCACAGCTGTGTACAGTAATGGAGCTTGTAGACGCAGAGTCTATCTCTGATCGTTTTGATCCTTTACGTATAATACAGGACTTCCCTGTTGACGACTATGTAAATATTCTTAATCAACGTACATACAATAAAGCTGAAAATGTTCAGGAATATGACCCAGCAAATATGACATTTGATGTATGGACCATAAAGCGATGTAACGGTTGGGCAATGCCTGTGGTATGTGTTAAGGTAGGCTTTGTAAAGGATGGTGCAGTGCTGGATGTTGATTCGGAGCTTACTGTTACAATTCCCTTTGATTTTCGTGAGGCTTTAACAAAATGTGGTCACGACAGCAACGCTACAGCCTTTGAGTTTGAGGTGCTTGATAACGAAAAAGAAATTCTTAACGAGATTGAGGTTATAGCTAAGGATAAAACAGAAAAAGGTACATTCCAGTATAAGATAAATGGTGATGGAGTGTTTTTTCTGGGTAACGATTATATGATGAAACAATACACAAGCTTTTATATGTATAAGCCATACCAGATATTTGAGGCAGTTGTAGCAGAAAGAGTCAGTCAGGCTACGCCACCAGCAGAAATCGATACACTGTTATATAATATAAAGTATAGTATTCCTTACGATATTTGTGTTAAAATAGGTGTTGGTTTAGCCATTGCTTTAGTTGTAATAGCTGTGGTGGTTATAATTCTGCTTGTAAAAAAATTCAAAAAAGGTATAATAAAGAATAGATAAAGGAAGCACCGTTAAGTAGTTCTTAACGGTGATTGTTGTAGCTTTTAGGAGAATTAAAATGAGTAAAGTGTATGAAAATATTAGTGTTCAGGAACTGGTTAATGATTTTTTATCGGGTTATCCATCTCAGGTTTTAGATGCCTCACATAGGGTGATAAATTTAGCAGTACAGAATCGTCCGTTGATTGAAGCACTGGTGCCTTATCTTGGTGGAATTATCAATGCTACATCAAGCTTGAGCTATGGTGGAGCAATTCTTTCTAATGAAAGATTTGTGAGAAGGGCGATTGATATTATTGATGCAAGCCAAACAAGCGAATGCTTATGTAAGTTTATGTTTGAGCCCTTTGGCTATAATGCAGAAAGCTTTGCTAAAGCCTATGACTTTTTGCTTATTGAGCCTTCAAAAAGTGAGGGCTTTATACGCACAGGAGTAGTTCAGTGCCCTGTTTGTAAAAATAAATATGAGGTAACCGAAGAATACACAGGCTGGCATACAACCACAACAACGTATAAAAAGCTGTGAAAATGCGTTTTTAGCCTGTTTTTTTAAAGACAAATTGCAACGAAAAATATGAGGATTTATTCTATTTTTGTACTAAATGTGATATTAATTATATCTGCTTGACAAACCCTTTTTTAAAGGGTAAAATCTAATTTGATTGTAATAGTAGAATAAATAATTTGATGAATAGAAAGAGGATGTAAGTCTTGAATACTCAAATTTTTGAACAGCACGAATCAGAGGTTCGCTCATATTGCAGACACTTCCCAACAGTTTTTTCAAAGGCAAAGGGTTCAAAGCTTTTTGACGAGCTAGGTAATGAATATATCGACTTTTTCTGTGGTGCAGGTGCAGTAAACTACGGACATAACAATAACTATATAAAGCCAAAGCTTATTGAATATCTTGAGGGTGACGGTATTATGCACGCTCTTGATATGTACACTACACCAAAGCGAGAGTTTATAAGCTTTATGCAGGATAAGATTTTAAAGCCAAGGGGATTAGATTATAAAATTATGTTCCCAGGCCCAACAGGTACAAATGCTGTAGAGGCTGCTTTAAAGCTTGCTCGTAAGGTTAAGGGCAGAAGCAATGTGTTTGCTCTTATGGGTTGCTTCCATGGTATGACATTAGGTGCACTTGCTCTTACAACTGACCAAGGTGCAAGAAAGGGTGCAGGCGTTAAGCTTAACGATGTTACACATATTCCTGCTCCATATATGTACCCTAATTTTGATACAATAGAGTATATGCAGAACCTTATCAACGACGACCATTCAGCTATCGAAAAGCCAGCAGCTGTTGTAATCGAAACAGTACAGGCTGAGGGTGGTATTCAGGTGTTCGAGGTTGAATATCTACAGCGTTTGCGTAAATTCTGTGATGATAACGATATTCTTCTTATGATTGACGATATACAGGTAGGCTGTGCAAGAACTGGTACTTACTTCTCATTCGAGAGAGCTAACATTCAGCCAGATATTCTTGTGTTGTCAAAGTCAATCGGTGGCTATGGCTTGCCATTTGCTCTTACAATGTTTAAGCCAGAGCTAGACAAGTGGACACCTGGTGAGCATAACGGTACATTCAGAGGTAACCAGCTTGCTTTTGTTGCAGCTAAGGCTGGTCTTGAGTTTATGCTTAACGAGAAAATCGAAGAAAAGTCACAGAAGAATGGTGAAGTTATAAAGGAATTTTTAGAAAAAGAGATACTTCCACTAGACAGCCGTTTACAGATAAGAGGTATTGGTATGATTTGGGGTATCGAATTTGAGAATATTCCTGTTGACGGTATAAGCGAAAGAGTAACAGAAAAAGCATTCGACAGAGGCTTGATTGTTGAATGTGCAGGCAGAAAGAACTCAGTAGTTAAGCTAATGCCACCTCTTGTAATAGAAAAAGAGGTGCTACAGGCAGGTCTTGAAAAGCTAAAGGCTGCAGTTGAGGATTGTCTTGCTGAGATAAAGTAATAATTTTTAGAAGTATAATAAGGCAGAGGCAACCCTCTGCCTTGTTTTTTGAGAGAGTAAGGATTTTTTAGTATAAAGATTAAAAGGAGCGAAAATATGAATATTAAGTATATAGCAAGAGTTTTAAGTGGTGCAAAATTTAAGAAGATGTTCGAGAAGATTGACCTTATCCACGAGAAAACAGGCAAAAATAAGGTTGGCTTGTTTTTTGATATGATAGGCTGTACACTAAAGTATGGTGCAGGCTATAACGATTACATAATCTTTGAGTTTTACAATATGAACGCAAAAGAGAGAAAAACATACCTGACACGTATGAAGAATAAAAAATTAGTTACAACTCTTAACGATTTAAGATATTCTCATATTTTCGACGAGAAAAATCTGTTTGACGAGAAATTCGCAGAGTTTATGGGCAGAGAAATTCTTGATGTTGCAAAGATTGACTACGATAGATTCGAAAAGTTTGTACAGGGTAAGGAATACTTCTTTGCAAAGCCATATATCGGCGAAAGTGGCAAGGGTATCGAGAAAATAAAGGTTGCTGATTTTGCAGATACAAACGAGCTTTGGAAGTACATAACAAACCCAGAGAAAAACTTTGGTGTAATAGAAGAGGTTATAGTACAGCACCCACAGGCTGCCGAGATTTACCCACATTCACTTAACTGCTTGCGTGTAGTTACTCTTGTAAATAATGGCGAGGCTCATATTCTATATGCTGTGTTCAAAATGGGTAACAATGGTGGATTTGTTGATAACCTTGAAAATGGTGGTCTTGCTTGCCATTTCGATTTAGATAAGGGCGAGATTATCGGTCAGGGTCATACATCAGCACTTGTTAATTATGACGCTCACCCAGCAACAGGCATTAAGTTTGTAGGCTACAAGCTACCATATATGGACGAAGTAAAGGATATGGTTAAAAAGGCTGCTATGGTTATTCCAGAGTTCAGATATGTTGGCTGGGATGTATGCCTTACACCAAATGGCCCTGCAATTGTAGAGGGTAATGATTACCCAGCCTACGACTTCCCACAGCTACCAGACCCAGACAAGCCAAGAATAGGCTTAATACCTAAAATCGAGCAGTTTGGAATTAAGCTTTAAGCTTTTTAATAGCCGATAAAAGGTAAATTGATAATGAAAAAAGCGATGAAGATTATTTTTATTATAATTTT
>JAXJJE010000190.1:0-2453 GCA_036298405.1 Acutalibacteraceae bacterium | reverse complement strand
TTCAATATGAGTGTGCTTTTCTAAAAGCTTACCATGGCGAGCAAAACAGCTCATACCAAAATAATGGAAGAATTCATAAACCAGTTTTTCTGTTTTTAAGCTTTTCATAGCCTCGTTTAATAGCATGGTTTTTCTTCTATTAAGCAGGAACATATTCTGGAAGCTCTTAAAATCTTCACGAAGCTTTGATTTACTCTCGTACATTAATTCAGACATATCATCAGAGGTAAGGGTTGCAATGTTCCTTTTTGTAGCAAATCATAACCATATCAAAAGAAATAAGCTGTCTGAATTCATAAAACAAATGATATAAATTCAAGGCTGATGTTATCCATTACGGACGACATCAGCCATTTACTTATATACATTTGTGATTACTATTAATTGATAAATGTTTATTATGCTGTTTATTCTGTTTTGAGCTTAAATCTGTCTGTGCTTTTTCAAATCTTCTTTTGGTGTACTAATAGGAGCAATATTATAATTCTCTACAAGGTAATTAAGCACATTTTGAGAAATAAAAGCAGGAAGTGAAGGTCCGAGTAGAATATTCTTGATACCAAGATACAAAAGTGTAAGCAATATACATACTGCTTTTTGCTCATACCAAGAAAGCACCATTGATAAAGGTAAATCATTTACACCACATTCAAAGGCTTCTGAAAGAGCAACTGCAACCTTGATAGCACTGTAAGCATCATTACACTGTCCCATATCCATAATACGAGGAAGTCCACCAATCGTGCCAAGGTCAAGGTCGTTGAAACGATATTTACCACAAGCTAGTGTAAGTATAATACTGTCTTCGGGTGTTTGCTTAACAAATTCAGTGTAATAGTTACGCCCAGTTTTTGCACCGTCACAGCCACCTACAAGGAAGAAGTGCCTGATTGCACCTGATTTTACTGCATCTATAACTGTATCTGCAACACTCAAAACAGTATTATGAGCAAAGCCTGTAATTACCTTTTGGCCACCGTTGATACCTGTAAAATGCATATCTGTGGTATATCCACCAAGTGCAAGAGCCTTTTCAATGACAGGTGTGAAGTCTTTATCTTCACCTATATGTACAAGCTCTGGGTATGATACAACTTCAGTTGTAAAAACTCGGTCAGCATAGCTTGCTTTAGGTTGCATTAGACAATTAGTTGTAAAGATAACAGGAGCCGGTATATCTGCAAATTCCTTTTGCTGATTTTGCCAAGCAGTGCCAAAGTTACCTTTTAAATGTGTATACCTTTTAAGCTCGGGATAAGCGTGTGCAGGCAACATTTCTCCGTGAGTATAAATATTAACACCTTTACCCTTAGTTTGTTCAAGAAGCTGTTTTAAGTCGTAAAGATCATGCCCTGATATTACAATGAAAGGACCTTTTTCAACAGTAAGAGTAACCTCGGTTGGTATAGGATTACCATAGGTTTCGGTGTTAGCTTTATCAAGCAAAGCCATACATTTAAGATTAACCTCCCCTACCTCCATTACTATTGGGAGTAGCTCTTCCATACCCCAATTCTTCATACCAATAGCAACCAGTGCTTTATAAAAGAATTTGTTAATGTCATCATCACGATAACCAAGCACTTCAGCGTGATATGCATAGGCTGACATACCACGAATACCAAACAGAATAAGTGATTTAAGTGAACGTATATCCTCGTCAGCATTCCATAAGTCATTCATATCGAAGTTTTCGTTTCTGCCACAAACAGAGGAACAACAGAAACAATTTGTTACAAGGCGTTCTTTTTCTGATTCCACACGTGCTATCAGTGAGTTAATAGTTTCGTTGTTGAAGTTTACATTAGTAATAGTGGTAAAAAGACCTTCCAATATTAATTTATCAGTAATTTTTGTAACTAGGTTTTCGTTGCCTTCGGTAGCTCTTGCAAGGCCTATAAGTGCACCAGTTAGCTTATCCTGAAGCTCAGCAGTATCTGCTTTTTTACCACATACCCCTGCTTTACCTACACAAGCAGTACAGCCTGCTGTCTGTTCACACTGAAAACAAAACATTTTTCTATCCATTTTTCTTCCTCCGTTAATCTAATATTTTTCCATCTGTTGAGATAGTAACTACTCTCCACGGAATAAATTTTCCACTTGTTTGTAAAGCCTGTTTCACAGCATTTTCAATTCCTCCACAACAAGGCACTTCCATACGCACAACAGTGACACTTTTAATATTGTTATTTGCAATAATAGCTGTTAGCTTTTCTGTATAATCAACACTATCAAGCTTTGGGCAAGCTATTAAAGTAATGTGATTACGAATAAACTCATTATGAAAATTACCATAGGCAAAAGCTGTGCAATCTGCTGCAACAAGAAGTTTTGCACCGTCAAAATAAGGTGCGTTAACAGGAACAAGCTTTATCTGAACTGGCCACTGTGAAAGTTGACTGTTTATTGGTGTAGAAAAATCACTACGTTCACAGCTTGCTCTGTGAATG
>JAXJJE010000189.1:0-7519 GCA_036298405.1 Acutalibacteraceae bacterium | reverse complement strand
GCTATTATTGGCTTGGCTTTATAGTCTGATTAAAAAAACAAGCTCTGCTTTGGTTTGTAATCAAAGTTTAATAGCTTGTTTTTTATGGTAATAAATTAAATTTAACAGCACTTTATATAAAAAATAAATCTACAAATTGTTACAATTGATGTACTCGAAATTAAGAAGTAGGTCGCAGAAAATAGAAAAAATACTATTTGTAATTGTTGTTTTTGTCTGCATAATCGCCTAAAATGGCTTGGATACGTTAAATGTACTATGTAAAGTAACCAAAAATGTATCAAAATTACAAAAATGTAACTTTTAAGGTTGACTTGCTTACATTCTTGTAATAGAATATATACAAACAGTATACAGCATTTGCGATGCTGTTTATTTGCCAAAAATATAGAACAGGAGACATTTTATGAGTATATCAAAAAGGTTATTAGCATTAATGCTTGGTGCAACTATAGTAGCTAGCTCATCTGCTACTGCTTATGCAGTTGACGAGATGGCTACAGAGGGAGCTACAGCAAATGCAAAGGCAGTAGAGCTTTGTGAAGAAGCAACTGCTGAGTATAACAATGGTCACTCCGACTATGAATCCGTTAGCTCTTTAGAAATTGTAAAATCATCACCAGAAAATTACAGCCAGGCTTCAAATCAGTCAGTAGTGACAGCAAGGGTTGGTTACGTTACAAAAATATCATCAGTGGGCAGTAAGCTGGTTTGGAAAAGCTCAAACTCATCTATAGCTAGTGTTGACCAAAAGGGTAATATTATGGGTATAAGCATAGGTGAGTGCTATGTAACAGCTACAAATGTACAGGGTGCTGTAAAAACATACAATGTAAAGGTTGTACAGCCAGTAACCTCTGTAAAGCTTAACACTAATAAAATTTCTTGGAATGTAGGTAAGAGTGCTCATTTTTATCCAACAGTAGGCCCAGACCAAGCAACAAACACAAATGTTATCTACACCAGTAGTAATACAGCTGTTGCAACAGTTACAAGTAAGGGCTTGCTTACAGCTGTGGCACCAGGTACCTGTACAATAGTATGTAGCTCAGAGGAAAATAAAAGCAAGTACGACACCTGTACAGTAACAGTAAAAGGCTCGGTTGCTGTTGAAAATGTTGATATCAAGCAGGGCAGTGCATATTTGAAGGTTGGCGACAGCAAGGTGCTTACAAACACTGTAACACCAGCAAACGCTACAAGTAAAAAGCTTGTATGGAGCAGTACCAACCCAAGGGTTGCAACAGTAAACTCAGCTGGTGTTGTTACAGCTAAATCAGCTGGTAAATGTAAGATTATTGCAAAGGCTACTGATGGTAGTGGTAAATCTGATAGCTGTGCAGTATCTGTAAGACAGCTTGCTACTTCTTTAAGTATATCAGATAGTAATATAACTCTACAAAATAAAACCAGCAGAACACTTACTGCTACGGTATTACCAGATAACGCTACATCAAAGGGTATATACTGGAGCAGTAGCAACAGCAACGTTGCTACAGTAAGCTCTAAGGGTATTGTAACAGCAGTTGGTGCTGGTAGCTGTACAATCACAGCAAAAACAACAGATGGTAGTGCCTTAACTGCTGTATGTAATGTTAATGTTACTGAAACTGTACTTGTAACAAGTGTGGCACTGAATACACATAGTATTAACTGGAATGTAGGAAAAAAAGGTCATTTCTATCCAACTGTTACACCTGATACAGCTAGTAATGTTGGCGTGATTTATACAAGTAGTAACCCTAGCGTTGCTACAGTAAGCGAAAAAGGCTTGCTTACAGCTGTTTCGGCTGGTACCTGTGTGATTACCTGTATGGCTGCAGACGGTAGTGGTAAGTTTGATACCTGTACAGTAAGAGTAAATCAACCGGTTACTTCAATTTCTATTAAGGGTGACAATACAGTAGACGAGAATAGCACCATTACACTTACAGCTGTTGCTAAGCCTGATAATGCTTATAATAAAAATGTAAGCTGGAAAAGTAGCAACACTGCTGTAGCTACAGTAGATGCAAAAGGTAATGTTAAGGGCATTAGTGCTGGTAAGGTAGTTATTACCTGCACAGCGAATGATGGCAGTGGAGTGTCTGCAACAATCGCTATTGTTGTAAAGGAAACAAAGGTAACAGGACAGAAAATAGCAGATTATGCAGCCTCTTGGGTAGGAAAAACACCTTACGTATGGGGTGGCACAAATCTGAAAACAGGTGTTGACTGCTCTGGCTTTGTTTGTAGTGTTTATAACGAATTTGGCTATAATCTATGGTCATCAAGAACAGACCTTGACACAGTGGGCAGAAATGTACCACTAAGCGAGGCAAAGCCTGGTGACATTGTAGTATATTCTGGTCACGTGGCAATTTACGCTGGTAATGGTATGGTTACACACGCACTTAACGAGAGATACGGAATTCTTACAACAGATATTTCTTGGGGTGGATATGTAAGATGTGTAAGACGAGTTGTTGAATAATTTTGTGATATGATAAAGAGGTTTGCCTTGATGTAAGGCAGACCTCTTTTTTGAAAATAGCAATATTTTTTCAAAATATTGCTATTTTCAGAGATTAATAGTATACTAAAAAGTACAGTAAATATGTAATGCTTATACTATTTATGTTCTGACAGGTGGATAGCTTTTTGGTATGCTTTTTGCGTGATTTCATAGCTCTGCTGTGATACTTTGTTCATCAGATAAAGAAAGCTTATTTACTGTTAAAAACCAAAATAGTATTATCTGTTTAAACAATAGGGTAAATTCTGCCGACAATATATCTGCTGTTTAAATAGGTATCAGCATAAGATAGTGTTATGCGTGTGGTAGGTGATTCAATGAGTTTGCTGGAATTAAAATATCAGCAGGAAATTTCGATAAAAAGGGTAAAATATGAGGTTTTGAGTGTAACAAGATTCAGAGAAAAATCTTCGTATTGGGTAGAGTACGCATTAAGACGCTTGCGTGACAGAAAAATATTTTATATGAGTGTTGAGCCTGATTCTAAGATTATACTATATGAAATGTTAGAAAATACAATGATTGACCTTGAGATGAATATACGCTTTAAAGGACACACCTATGAATTGCTAGAAATGGGTAAGGCTAAGGTTGAGACATATTACGGTATGATAGATGTTAGACTTAATGAAGAAGTAGGTTACTATGAATATCAAAGTTTACGAGATAAAAAGCTTTTCTTATCTGTAGAAAAGTGGGAGTACGAGACCGAGGTAAGCTTAGGCAAGCTACTTAGCCCGTCAGCTATCAGGTATTAATAATAAACTGTGAAAAGGTGGTAAAATGGACGAAAAATTAAGAAAATCGCAGGTTGTATATATTGACAATACAAGATATGTTGTTGTTAATATGGTAGAATATCAAGAAGATTCTTGGATTTGGCAAGAATATGAAATCAAAAATAACTTAAATCAACGTATGTGGCTATGCGTTGAAAAGAACGAAGTGGGTCAAACTGAATATTCAATATATAAGCCCTACTATGGTAATATTAATACAAATGTACTTAACTTTACTATAAATGGCACAGAATATAATATGTGCGAAAAGGGTGTTGCTACTGTTAGAAATTATTTTGGTAATGCAGATGTAGATATACGTGAAAAGTGTCGCTACATTGATTATATGACCAAGGATGAGCAATTTGTAATTTCGGTTGAATTCTGGGGCAGAGAAGTCGAACAGAGTATGGGCGAATATATTGATAACTCCAGAATTGTTATTTCTGGAGAAATGGATACAATGAATTATCAGGGATATCCAAGAAATTTCAATAATTATCAGCCAAATGCTAACGGTTATCAAGGAAATTATCAGGGAAATTATCAGGGGAATTATCAGGGGAATTATCAGGCAAATGCTAATGGTTTCCAAGGGAGCTATCAGGGGTATTCTTCTAATTATCCGAATACCAGAAAATATTCAATCAGTTCAAATGCACCAATTCTGATTATTTTGGGAATATTTTTCTTGCCAACAATTTTGTCGATAATACTAACCATTTTTTCTGGATTATTTGTAAATAAGTCAATAGAAAAATATATTGACAAAGAAAATGGCTACTATACATATGTAACATCGGTTACAAATAGTGCCAACAGTAAGACGGCAAAGGTTTATAAATCGGGGTATGCAACTATAGATGAAACTGTAAAGGATATAATAGACGGTGTTCCAGAAGGAATAACAGACACAATAGATTCTGACCCGAATACAGAGGAAGATGGTATTGGATTACATACCAGAAAAGAATTTGCATATGTATATCTGGAAGAAGGAGCTGTGTATGTGCAGGTTTCGGATAAAGCGTATGTAAAAAACAGAACTGGTACAACATATCATAGCAGAAGACATTCGCATTATTATGATTCGTATAACAGTACAAATCAAAGCGATACATATTCAAGCTACAGACGTTCTGCAAGACAAAGCAGTGTAAACAGCAGACGTTCAAGTGGTGGTGGAACAAGCTCAGGTAAATAATAAGAGAGGAGAAAAAATTATGCCAACATTATTGTCAGAGGTATTAGAAACATTATTATACGGAGGATTAGGTTTAATATTAATGCTGGTAAGTGTGTTTATATTCGACCTTACAGTGCCTTATGATTTTAACAGAGAGTTAAAAGAGAGAAACGTAGGTGCTGGTTTTATGATGGCTGGTTTATTTATAGCAGTAGCAATCATAGTAAGAACCGTAATTATGTGAAAATGATAAGCAGAGAGGATGAAAAAATATGAATACAATTTTGATGAATCTAATAGAAATAGTTATTTATGTTGCAATAGGAATTATATTTTGTTTTGTAGGCTATAAAATAATTGAGTTTCAGTATAGAAAGCATTTTAAATTAACTGAAGAGGTTGATGACCATAATAAAGCAGTTGGAATAATGCTAAGTGGATTTTTTATTGCAATAGGCATTATTATGAGTGGTGTATTATAAAATGAAAAATAAAGCAATAGAATTTGATGGCAAGCTATTGTTGGTAACAACACTATTAATATCAATATGTTCTATAATTTATGAATTACTTATAAGTAGTATAAGCTCATATTTGCAAGGCGATAGTGTGCTACAATTTTCTATTACAATTGGATTATATATGAGTGCAATGGGAATTGGCTCGTATATATCTAAGTATATAAAAAATAAATTGTTTGATAAATTTATTTTTATAGAGATGAGCATTGGAATACTGGGTGGATTTTCAAGCTTGATTTTATTTTTAGTAAATATATATACAGATATTTATATACTGATAATGTATATCCTGATTGTTTTAATAGGTATATTCGTAGGCTTAGAAATACCTATTTTAACAAGAATTATAGAAGATAACGAAAGTAATGTCAGAAAAAATCTTGCAAATATTTTTACCTTTGATTATATAGGAGGCTTAATTGGCTCAATATTATTCCCTATATTGCTGTTTCCAGAATTAGGCTTTATTACCACTGCGTTTTTAGTGGGTACAATAAACCTGATAGTTGCATTGATAATTGTTTTTAAATATAAAAATTTTATCTTCAACTATAAGCTGGTTAAGGTGGCTTCGGCAATATTATTGAGTGTAATGCTATTCTTTTTATGTGTAGGAGATTTAATTACTGATACCATTGAAGAGGGCTTGTATAGAGATGATGTAATTTTAACCAAGCAGACTACATATCAGAAAATAGTAATGACAAAGCATAAGGATGATTTAAGATTATTTTTAGACGGTAATTTGCAATTCAGCTCTGCCGATGAATACAGATACCACGAAGCTCTGGTGCATATTCCTATGATGTATGCCGAAAATCATAACAGAGTTTTGGTTTTAGGTGGTGGAGATGGCTTAGCTGTAAGAGAAATCTTAAAATACAACGATGTAAAAGAAATTGTATTGGTAGATATTGATAAAGAAATGACAGATTTATGTGCTAATGATAATCAGATATCTGCTTTGAATGAAAACTCCTTAAAGAATAATAAGGTAACTGTGCTTAACAAAGATGGGTATATATATGTAAAGGAAAATAAAGACAAATTTGATGTAATAATTATTGATTTTCCTGACCCTAATAATGAAAGCTTAAATAAATTATATACAAATGTTTTTTATAATTATATAAAAGCTAATTTAACCGAAAAGGGTGTTATGGTTTGTCAATCAACAAGCCCGTATTATGCTAAAAAATCATTCTGGTGCGTAAATAAAACTATACAAAGCCAGTTTAATACTGTAATTCCTTATCACTTACAAGTACCATCATTTGGTGATTGGGGATTTAATTTAGCGTTTAACGGTAATAACGCAAGAAAAAGCTTAGATGTAGAAACAAAATTTTTGAACTCATCAAATATAGATGCTATGTTTGCTTTTGGAAATGATGAGCTTATAGCCTTGGATCAAATAGAAGAAAATAATATGTTCAAGCCAAGTCTTATTACATATTATAATGAAGAAGTACAAAATTGGTAGAAGGTAGGTAAATACAATGAAAGCAGTTATGTACAATTATAATACTTGGATAGAATATAAAGAAGAAAAAGCTTTAATAATTGATTTAGAAAAAATGCTGACAAACAGTGGCTTTACAATTATAAATAAAGTAGAGCACTTTTTTCCGTATCAGGGCTATACCGGCTTGTGGCTTTTGGCTGAAAGTCATTTTGCTATACATACATTTCCAGAAGAAAATAAAATATATGTGGAAATTTCTAGCTGTGTAAAAAAATATTTTGATAAATTTATTGAAGAGTTTAACAACTATATATCTTAAAATTATATATCTTAAAATCGTAGGGGTGTTTCATTGATAAAGATGAGACACCCCTTTATTTATGTGTTTTGCAGAGAAAATATTTATATCTATACCATTTGAATTTCAGAAATGCTGTGAAATTCGGATTGTGTAGGGTGTTTTTAAGTTTTTGTTGGTTATTTATATGTAATTCTGTGCAAAACTTTCCTAGAAAATGCAATGTTTTTTTGTTTTTATATGCTTTTATTTTGGTTTTTACTATGTTATAATGTGAGTTGAGGTGTAAATTTTATTATACTATACACAGATAAGCTTGTATTTTTTTAATATATAATTTTAGTTAGGAGATAGTTATGAGAGTAGGTTTAGATGTAGGCTCAACTACAGTAAAATGCGTTGTGCTTGATGAAAAGAATAATATTTTATACAGCACATACGAACGCCACTATTCACAAATAAAGCAAAAAATAGCCGAGGTTCTGGCAAAGGCTAAAAAGGCAGTGCCACAGTGCGACAACTCACCACTTGCAATTTCGGGTTCAGCTGGTATGGGCTTGGCAGAGGCTTGTGATATTGACTTTGTACAAGAGGTTTACGCTACTCGAGTAGCTACAAATACGTTTATTCCTGGTACTGATGTTGTTATAGAGCTTGGTGGTGAAGACGCTAAGATTCTGTTTTTAACAGGTGGTATGGAGGTTAGAATGAACGGCTCTTGTGCTGGTGGTACAGGTGCGTTTATTGACCAAATG
>JAXJJE010000188.1:0-1744 GCA_036298405.1 Acutalibacteraceae bacterium | reverse complement strand
GATAAAATCCTTAAAAAGGTAGGCGAGGAGTGTAGCGAAACAATCATCGCTGCAAAGAATAACGACAACGATGAAACAGTTTACGAAATCGCTGACCTTATCTACCACCTTACAGTTATGATGGTAAATCAGGGTATCGAAATGGATAGCGTTCTTGCCGAGCTTGACAAAAGAAGTGCAAAAACAGGCAATTTAAAGAACTTCCATCAGGTTGACAAGAATTCATAATTAAATTATAACAATATAAAAACAGGCTATCTTCCAATTAGTGAGATAGCCTGTTTTTATTTGGTAAAAAGCAAAGCTCTCACCTAGCACTTAGGGTGAGAGCTTACTCTGCTTTGGTAGAATACCAAAATCAAATATATTCATATAAGTTGTGACTAAGCCTATAAGCCGAGTTCTGTCGTGAACGACCATCTATCTTGGCAGCTCGTTGCCGTAACTGCTCAATGCCACCTCCTAAGACACATCGGGCCGATGTATAATGTCTTTTACCACGGTGTTGCTCCGAATAGGGTTTACAGGGCCATTAAGTTCCCTTAATGCCGGTGAGCTCTTACCTCGCCTTTCCACCCTTACCAGAATAAATCTGGCGGTATATCTCTGTTGCACTTTCCCTAGGGTTGCCCCCGGCAGCCGTTAGCTGTTATTCTTGCCCTGTGGAGCTCGGACTTTCCTCGGGTACAGCCTTTCGGCATTTGTAGCCCGCAGTCGTTCAGCTTACTCACATAACTATTTTAATACAAAATAGTCTTTTTGTCAATTATACACCAGCAAAAACAGCGTTCAACCAATGGTTAAACGCTGTTTTTATTATCTATAACGATTAGTCAATCTTATTAATCAACTTTTTTAACAGATAGCGTTACCTTTTCGCCGTTGATGTTCCAATCCTTAACAAAGCCGTCTGTAACTGCTGTGATTTCAGTAGCCAGTACATCTGTAGAAATCTCATCACTGTTTCTGCTGATGATTTCTGCAATCTTGTCGTTATCAGCAACACCTATAACGATGTTATCCATAACCTCAAAGCCAGCGTCCTTACGCATTGTCTGAATCTTACTGATAATCTCACGAACAAAGCCTTCTTCAATCAGCTCTGGTGTCAGTGTTGTATCAAGAACAACTGTAATACCGTTGTCAGTAACAGTATATAGGCCTTCCATCTGCTTAACATCAATCAACAAATCTTCCTCAGTTAGCTTAATATCGCCAGTTGAAAGTGTAAGTGTCATTGTTCCTGTTTCGTTAAGCTCTGCCTTAGCCTTAGCACCGTCAACCTCTGCAAGAGCAGTACGGATTTCACCCAACTGCTTACCAAACTTAGGTCCTAGTGTCTTTAGCTGTGGCTTGAATGAATATGAAACAAAGCCAGAAACATCGTCTGTAAACTCAACACTCTTAATGTTAAGCTCGTCTTCAATAATCTCAACATAGAACTTATCAAGAGCGCTTTCAGCCTTAACAGACATTTTACCAAGTGGCTGACGGTTCTTCATAGTAGAGCCATTTCTTGCAGAACGACCAAGAACAACAATCTTTAGTACCTCGTCCATATTAGCCTCTAGCTGGCTGTCAATAGCTGACTCGTCAACCTCTGGGAATGAGCATAGGTGAATACTCTCAGGAGCTGTTTCGTCAAGTGAACGAACAAGGTTCAGATAAATCTCCTCAGCCATAAATGGAATCATTGGAGCAGAAGCCTTAGCGATTGTAACTAATGCAGTATATAGTGTCATAT
>JAXJJE010000187.1:0-3112 GCA_036298405.1 Acutalibacteraceae bacterium | reverse complement strand
GTATATAATGAATCAGAAGTATACTCTTGCAGTACCACTATACAGACAGGAGCAGGAGTTCAAAAGACTATGATTTGAGCTATCAAGACAGAATCTTTCTAACTGGATATTAAAGGGTGCAGCACTGTTGAAGCCACTTTACAACGAGCTTAAATGTAGTCTGCTAAATGAAACACTATTACATGCAGATGAGACTGTTCTTGAGGTGCTAAATGAACCAGGTAAATCTGCAACCAGTAAATCTTATGTATGGGTATACAGGTCTTCAATGTATAACACACATCCTGTAGTATTGTATGAGTATACTCAAGGTAGAGGTAGCGTATACCCTGAGAAATTCCTTAAGGATTGGTCTGGAACATATCTGCATTGTGACGGATATGTAGGATATAAAAAATTAGAAAACGTCACACTATGTGGCTGTTTAGTTCATGCTAAAAGAAAGTTTCACGAAGCATTAACTGTAAGTCCTAACAATGAGATAGCAAAAACAGGAGAAAAATATCTGTGCAAGCTATTTGCTTTAGAGCATGATGCAGATAAACAAGGAATGTCTCTTGAAGAAAGATATGCATTAAGACTAACCTAATCTAAAGCGATAATTAATGAATTCTATGCTTGGATAAATTCTGTAAAGGATAAAAGCTTGCCACAAAGCTGTGTGGGCAAGGCAATCACCTATGCCATAAATCAGAAGGAAGCTCTTTGTAGCTTTCTTCTGGACGCAAGAATTCAGCTAAGCAACAATCTCGCAGAGCAAAGCGTGAAGCCTTTTGTTATATGCAGAAAAAACTGGTTGTTTTCCAACGCCGTTAACGGAGCAACCTCATCAACAATTATATATAGCATTATTCAGACAGCTATAGCTTATAACCTTATACCAGAGAAATATCTGACATATGTATTTACACAAATACAATATGGTGAAGATGTAAACACCTATCTTCCTTGGTCAGAGCAGATACCTGAATATTGTAAGTCGAAAAAGCCTCAGCAGAAGTAATGTGCTGAGGCTTTTATGCGTGCTTGAATTGACGCTTACTACATATTTCTATGATTAACAAAAAACATCTATGTGTAACAGTAGTAGCTATCACACATAGATGTTTCTTTATTTTTTATGCTTTAATATATTTTGTATCTGCACCATTACCTGTTTTTACAAGTAGATTTTTCTTAACCATATTAGCTAGTGTTGTGATAGCTGTTGTTTGAGAACAGCCTGTAAAATCTTGCACCATAGCTCTTGTTACAAATTCATTGTTATTAAATAATTCTATAACTAGCTTCTCTCTTTTAGTTAAAGTTTTATTTTCTATAGGTACTTTAACAGAATTAATGTTAGGCAAAGTAATTTTAAAAGCATTATCTGATATTTCAATTATAGGTTTTGAATTGCAACCAGCATAGGAATCTTGAATTTTTGGCATACCTATTCCATAAGCCTCTATCAGCTTTAATCGGTAAAAAACATCTGCTAGATTTCTGTTTCTTAGAATAGACACACCAAGCATAATATCATTTTTAGTTACACCTTTTACAAGACCACCAATAGTCACAAACTCAATTCTGTCATCAAAAATACTGATTAATGTGCTTGATGAAAAACCGTATTCACGGTGGACAATTGCATTGAGCAATGCTTCTCGGATTGCTTCAACAGGATAATCCTTGCTATCAATTCTGTTTAAACCTTCAAACTCAGCATGAGTATGGTTAAACATATCAATGTAAGCATAAGCATCCTTAAGCTGTTTAAGAATAGAACCACTGAATTCTTTTCTATCCTTAAATGTGGTTTTGCTTGTTCCGTCAAAAACTGCGAATTTAATTGTATGCACACATTGGTCAGATAATAACAATGCAAGGTTAGTGTAAGTTTTATCATCACCTATTAACTTCAATGTGTGTTTTTGTTGCTCACCAAAAGGTATATTTTTTTGATTGAAATAATTTTCTGCTTCAACAAATGTCAATTGCTGATTCAAAGAACGAGCGTCTTCATAGTTATCCCCTGCTGTTTCTCGAATCATATTCAAAATTGCAGTTTCAGTTGCAGGAGCATTTGATGCACCCTGTCTTACATATACACCCTCAGGACGAATTCCTTTTCCTGCAATGTAATATGGTCTTGCTGTACCTCGCTGAACCTCAACTTTAACCACTGATTTATTATCAATAACCTCTGTGCTTATCTCACAAAATATTGATATATCAGGCTTTACTGAATCTCTTATAGAATTAGCAACCTTCAGCATACAGGTATCTGTATCTTCTATACCACTCACTGTGCCATCGTCATTTATGCCAACATACAATGTTCCACCATCAGTGTTCGCAAATGCAACTATTGTCTTTTTTATCTCATCAACAAACTCTCGTTTAAATTCAGTGTTTTTGTTTTCAAGCATAATATCACACTCCTGACATCTACCTAACAGTTATCTAACATTCTAACCGTTACTAACAATATTCTAACCGTTAGGTAGAGTATTGTCAAGTTATTATTGAATATTCACTATCTCTTTACAAGGAGCACAGAAAAGAGTGATTGCATTGACTCTTGCATAGAAAACATGTTAGTATATTAACTATAAATGCAATGGTTAAAGGGTTAATTATCTCCACACTACATAAACAGTATCACAAATAGTCAAAAACTTAACACGGAAATCTTATCGAGGCGATATTATATGAACAAAGAACAATACCAAGATTTCAAGAAATGGTTAATCAAAAACAATAAAACCGAATATATTCCCTATGAAATAAAACAATGATACATACGTAACGGCTTCCCGAACAGGAAATATGATCCATCGGATGTAATTGATTGGTTGTTTGCTACAAATAAAATTATTGATAGATACAATGTTCTTGGAAAAGATCTATTCTCGTTGATAAGTAAGCGTCAACCCAAGCACGCCTACCCATCCTCTTTTTAATGGGATATAATTCTCATTAAAAGGAGGATTTTTAAAATGGCGATAAGAAGAACTAAAGATGAAAAGTTAAAATTAATAGCTGATTATGAGGAAAGTGGTCTATCTCTATCAGAATGGTGTGCTACCAATGGTATATCAAAATCAACATTCGCAGGATGGATTTGTAG